>JAKALI010000234.1 GCA_021813195.1 Pseudomonadota bacterium | reverse complement strand
GATCTCAACAGCGCCAAGCCGGGACAGCCGACGCGGTCTTGGCCGCGCGCGCGGCGCTCGCTGCGCATGGCGGCGACGTGATTGTTCTTTATGCCGACACACCTTTGATCCGTCCGCGCGCGCTCAGTGATCTCGTGGCAGCGCTCGACACAGGGGCCGGCATCGCCGTACTCGGGTTCGAGGCCCGCGATCCCGCGGGCTATGGCCGTCTGGTGACCGACACGAACCGGGGTCTCATTGCAATTCGTGAGCACAAGGATGCGAGTGCGGCGGAATTGGCCATCCGTCTGTGCAACTCGGGTGTCATGGCGTTCCGTTTGCCCAATCTGCTTGGTGTGTTAGATCGGATCAGCAACGCCAACGCAAAAGGGGAATACTACCTCACCGACGCGGTCGAGATCGCACTTGCCGACGGCGCTCGATGCAGCGTCGTGCTCTGCGATGAAGACGATGTCATGGGTGTCAATTCGCGAATGCAACTCGCCGAAGCCGAGCGGATCTGGCAACAGCGCGCCCGTCACGCCGTCATGCTGGCGGGTGCGACACTCGTGGCCCCCGAGACCGTGTGGTTCAGCTACGATACGATCATTGGTCGCGACGTTGTCATCGAACCCCATGTCGTTTTCGGTCCGGGCGTTGTCGTCGCAGACGGCGCCGAAATCAAAGCGTTCTGTCATATCGAAGGCGCGCGCATCGGCCGCGGCGCGCGGATCGGTCCGTTCGCGCGCTTGCGTCCGGGGGCAGATCTCGGCGACAACGTGCACATCGGCAATTTTGTCGAGGTCAAGAACGTCGGACTGGGTGCCGGCGCCAAGGCCAATCACCTTGCCTATCTCGGCGACGGCACGGTCGGAGCCGGCGCCAACATCGGCGCTGGAACCATTTTCTGCAACTACGACGGCTTCTTCAAACATCGCACCGAAGTGGGGGCGGGAGCCTTCGTCGGTTCGAACAGTTCGCTCGTGGCCCCGGTCAAGATCGGCGATGGCGCCTATATCGGTTCCGGCAGCGTGATCACCAAGGATGTCGCGCCGAGCGCCTTGGCCCTCGAGCGCAGTGCGCAGGAGGAACGTCCCGGCTGGGCTGAAAAATTCCGCACCATGATGGCGCGGCGCAAGGCGCGATCGGGATGATCCGGCGGAAAAACCGGCCAAATCCAGTATCGCGGGGTCCGGCACGGGGCTTGCTTAATTTCGGCAACAGCATGTGATTTGAGCCCCGACCAACGATCTTTGTTAATGGGGGCGGGCGGGAATGGCGAGAGCAACGAGGAACGGGATCGATGTGCGGCATTGTCGGCATTTTGGCGAGCAAGCCCGTGGCGCTGGACCTCGTGGAGGCGCTGCGGCGGCTCGAGTATCGCGGTTATGATTCCGCGGGCGTGGCCACGATCGAAAACGGCCAGCTCGCCCGCCGCCGGGCGGAGGGGAAATTGCGCAACCTGGAACGCCGGTTGCTGGACGAGCCGCTGCACGGTCACGTCGGCATCGGACACACGCGCTGGGCAACCCACGGCCGGCCCACCGAGCGCAACGCGCACCCCCATTTCAGCGCCAAAGTCGGCGTCGTCCACAACGGCATTATCGAGAATTATCGCGAGTTGAAAGAGGAACTCACGGCGCGGGGGCATGTCTTCGAGACCGATACCGACACGGAGGCCGTGGTTCACCTCGTGACCGACGAGCTTGATCGAGGCTGCGATCCGATGGCAGCCGTACGTGCGGCGCTGGGACGTCTGCGCGGCGCTTTCGCGCTCGGGATCATTTTTGCCGGCCACGATGATCTCATGATTGCCGCGCGTCAGGGCAGCCCGCTCGCGATCGGGTTCGGCACGGGTGAACTTTATCTCGGTTCCGATGCCATTGCGCTCGCTCCGTTTACTGACACCATCACGTATCTCGACGAAGGCGACTGGGCCGTCTTGCGGCCGACGGGTGTCGAGATCTTTGATCAGACGGGCGCGCGCGTTGATCGGCCGAAGGTCAAGTCGGTGGCGAGCTCGCTGCTCGTCGACAAGGGCAATCACCGGCACTTCATGGCCAAAGAGATTCACGAGCAGCCTGAAGTCATCAGCCACACGCTCGCCAATTATCTCGACATGGGCGAGGGTCGCATTGCGATGCCGGATCTCGGTATCGATCTGGCCAGCGTCTCGCGGGTGACGATTTCAGCCTGCGGGACGGCCTATTATGCCGGTCTCGTGGCAAAATACTGGATTGAGCGCGTCGCGCGTGTGCCCGTTGAAATCGATATCGCTTCGGAGATGCGCTATCGCGAGGCACCACTCAGTCCCGGCGGGCTTGCGGTATTCGTCTCCCAATCGGGTGAGACGGCCGATACGCTTGCAACCCTGCGGTACTGCAAAGCGGGTGGACAGCGAATCGTGTCGGTGGTCAATGTCCACACCTCCACGATCGCGCGCGAGTCCCACGCCATTCTGCCAACCCTTGCAGGGCCCGAAATCGGTGTCGCCTCGACCAAGGCTTTCACCTGCCAGCTCGCCGCGCTGGCATGTCTCGCCCTGGCCATCGGCCGCGCGCGCGGCACCATCACAGATGAGCGCGAACGCGAGCTCGTCCAGGCTCTGACTGAAGTGCCGCGTCTCATCTCCTCAATGTTGCACAATGCCGACGTCTATGAGGACATGGCCCAGTATCTCTCCAAGGCGCGCGACGTGCTCTTTCTAGGCCGCGGGATCAGCTATCCGATCGCGCTCGAAGGGGCCTTGAAGCTGAAAGAGATTTCCTACATTCACGCCGAAGGTTATGCGGCAGGTGAATTGAAGCATGGGCCGATCGCGCTCATTGACGAGAACGTGCCTGTGATCGTTGTCGCACCGGAGGACGACCTGTTCGAAAAATCGATCTCGAACATGCAGGAGGTTGCCGCACGTGGCGGGCAGATCATCTTGATCTCGGATGCGGAACCAGAAAAAGCGGGCTGCGATCTCGTGGCCAACATTCGTGTCCCGCGTGGCCACCCGTTCGTCAATCCGCTGCTTTACGCCGTGCCCATTCAATTGCTCGCTTATCACACGGCTGTCTTCATGGGGACCGATGTCGATCAGCCGCGCAACCTTGCTAAGTCTGTGACGGTCGAGTGACGATTGGAACGCGGTAAGCCTCATCAGGCGATTCGGGTGCGACGTTCGCGCCGCCCCGCGCGACATGGTGTGCAGCCGGCCTTGATCCACAGGCCCGCCGATCTCCGCTTACGGGTACCACCAGAAGCTGTTGAGCGCGCGTTAGTGCCTCTGGGATGGGATTTTTTGCGCCCAGCGGCCTGACCCTGCGGCAAGTTTGCGACCCGCAACTGAAGCCAGACGGGCGCGCCACGCCAGTGCCGGATTTGCCTTGCAACCTGAATTGGCATAGAAGCGTGAGCGTTTTTTATGGACTGTCGTGCAGCGTGATGGGCTCCTGCTGTCTTTGAGGGGGTAATGGCGAGATGCGCGCCGCAATGGATCGATCGTGTCGGACATGGATTGCACTGGGTTCGAGTGCTGCCGTTGTGTCCCTCAGTTGGCTCGGTCTCGCCGAGATGGCCTTCTCGCCTGCGCTCGCGCAAAGCGTACCGGCACAGAAACAGCCCCCCCAGAACGGCGTGAAGGCTTTTGAGGCGGGCGCAAAGGCGTTCGAGGCCGGAAAGACCGAGCAGGCCGTGCAGTCCCTGTCGGCAGCACTCAGTGCCGGCGGTTTGTCCAGCCAGCAAATGGCCAAGGCGCTGTATTACCGAGGTGCAGCCTACCGCAAGCAGGGCAAGCTACCCCAGGCGATTTCCGATTTAACGTCGGCCGTTTGGTTGAAGAACGGGCTATCCGATGCCGAACGCGCCGCGGCCATGGAGCAGCGGCAGGCCGCATACCGCGAAGCAGGTCTTGGCGACAACCCAGTTCCGGTCGGTGCTGCGCCTCTCGATGGCCCGGCAGCGGGCAAACCGCCTTCATTCGCAGCAGATGATCCCAGTGCGCCCGCCTGGAGCCCACCTGACGTCAGACCGGCCGCTGCGGCGGACGCCACAGCGACATCGTCAGCGCGCAGCTCTGCCGCTCGTGAGGAAGCCGTCGCAGCAACGGATTCGGCTACGTCCTCCTGGGCGCCGGCGACCTCCGCACAAAGTGCGGCTCAGGCATCGATCCCGACCGTGCCGAGCGTGTCCACGTCGAGCAACTCTGCCACGGGCTTTGCAACTTCGACGGCACCGGCAGCCGATGGTGTCGCGCTGTCGGCCTTACCCAGCGGGGAGGCTTCCGCGACGGCAACGAGTTCCGGGCCATCGTTGGGCGGCGTGGGCGCAGCCATGAGCAACGCGGGCAGCGCGGTCGGCAATTTCTTGGGCGGCTTGTTCGGCGGCGGGTCGTCGGGAGCAGCGGCAACCGCAGAACCGTCCGCCGCCCTGACGACGACTGCGACGGCCGCTGGCTCCGCGCCGGCGGCCGTCGTGACGTCCGATGTAGACTGGGGTAACAGCACGCGGGTGGTGGCCGGTGCTGCGCCACGCGATGCGGCAACGTCTGCCAAACCGATCACGTTGGCTGCGGCGCCCTCCACGGCCATCTCCCCACAACCGGGCGCGGTCGCGGGCAAGCACATGCTCCAGGTTGGAGCCGTGCGCTCCCGGGCAGAGGCCGAAAAAATGGTGGAGGCCGTTCGCCAGAAGCATGGAGCCAGACTAGGTTCGGCTCCTGCGACCATCGACGAGGTCGTCTACGGCAACATGGGCACGTTCTACCGCGTACGGCTCGGGCCATTCGTCGATGCGGCCATCCCGGGCCAGGTGTGCACCGCACTGCGGCCGGATGGGTACGACTGTATGATTGTGACGCGCTGATCGCCGGCGCCGGACGAGCTTGGGCGTCGTCTGGGCCCTCTCTCAATCGCAAGTTGCGCGTCGCATTGCCTGAGGTGTTGACCTGCGTGTGACTGCGGCCCACGATGAATTAATGACTAAGCGCGACGAGTCTTCTGCGCCGGCTCCGGCTTCGGGTACGCCGCCTACTAACGACGAGCAGGCGCTCGCCGCGGGTTTGAAACGCCTCGCCGATGAGGAAGCCGAAGTTCCACTTCGCTTGGGCGCGCGGCTGCGCAATTATTTCCTGACCGGTGTAATCATCGTCGGTCCCGTGGCGGTGACGATATTTCTCATCCAATGGTTCATCGATTTGGCGGACCGCCACGTCAAGCCACTCATCCCATCGGTTTATCTGCCAGAAACATACTTGCCTTTTGCCATTCCCGGGATCGGGGTGCTGTTCGGCATCATCGGCGTCACGCTGATCGGCTTCTTGGCCGCCAACCTTCTTGGGCGCACGCTCATTTCCTATGGCGAAATGCTGCTCGACCGCATGCCGATCGTGCGCAACGTTTATCGCGCCCTGAAGCAGATCTTCGAATCCGCAGTCTCGGCGGCAGGTCCCGCGAAGTCTTTTCAGAAGGTCGGATTGATCGAATTTCCCTCAAAAGGATTATGGTCGATCGTGTTTGTGACGGGCGAAACGAGCGGGGAAATTGCGCGCGTCAAGCCTGGCGGCGAAAGCGATCTCGTCAGTGTGTTTATGCCAACCGGCATCGTCCCCCCGACAGGGTTTATCTGCTTCGTACCGCGCCGCGATGTCACGCTGCTGCAAATGAGTGTCGAGGATGCCGCCAAGATCGTCATCTCTGCTGGCATGGTCATGCCCGATCATCAAGCGCGGCTGAAGGCGCTGGCCGACAAAGTGCGCAAGTCGGGTCCGCCGACGCCGACGTCTTGATGTTGGTTCGTTCGCAATTGCGCAGCACGTCGATCCGAGGGTTGGCCGTGAAACGTTTCGGCGGCAAGCCCTTGTGTTCTATTTTTCTGGCTCCTGCGATGTCTCGTCCTTCGGAGCCGCCGTTGGAGCGTCGGCGGGCGCGTCCGACGATGCGCCCGAGGCCTCGGGTTCAGCGGGCATCGTCGACTCCAGCGTCCCGGACGGGGGCGGGGCAGCGACCGGCGCAGGGGCCGGTGCGCCAAGGCCGCGTGAGGCAGCCGGCGCCTCGGGGCGCGCTTCAACGCCACCCGGCATACGTTCCGAGCCATAATTTTGCGCGAGCGTCATCGGCTTTGCGTGAGCACATTCCGCGATGGCGGCGGGCGCGGCTGCAATCATGGCCACCGCGGTGCCCGCCAATGCGATCGTGAAGCGACAAGCGGGGGTCATGGCCCAACCTCTCGGAAAAAAAACCGACTGCGGAGAGCCTAGCGCGGAATTGCGGCAGCCGTCTGCTGAAATTCTCAGCCCGTGTGCCCCATGGCTCGCGCAACCGCCCGCAGGGCACTGCCCGCCGTGACCCCCGCGAACCAGGCGACCAGGGCGAGCGTGAACGGCAACAGCAGGCTGAATTGCGTGAAGGCGATTGCGTCGAGCGCGAGCAGCACCCCCGTCGCGGCCGTCCAACTCGACAAACCAACGAGTGGCGAGCGCGAGAGCGTCCAACCGATGACGAAACCGGCAACGCCCAGCCCCACCAGCAGGATGCGCGTTGAACTATCGTCGAGTTCGCGGACGGCGGTTGCAGGATCGAGCAGGGCAGAGAGGATATGTGCGTGGATGATTACGCCCGGTACGGCGTTACCGTCGCGAACGGAGAGCGGCACACGGTGTCGGTCGCGCGGGGGCTGCTGG
>JAKALI010000233.1 GCA_021813195.1 Pseudomonadota bacterium | reverse complement strand
GAGGCGGGCTACAACACCTTCCTGCTGCGCTCCGAGGACGTCTACATCGACCTCCTCACCGACTCCGGCACCAACGCCATGAGCGACCGGCAGTGGGCGGCTCTGATGCTGGGGGATGAGGCCTACGCGGGCTCGCGCAACTTCTACGAGTTCGAGGACGCCATCCGTGAGACCTACGGGTTTCCCCACGTCGTCCCCACCCACCAGGGGCGGGGAGCGGAGCATCTGCTCAGCCAGTGCGCCATCCGCCAGGGCCAGTTCGTGCCCGGGAACATGTACTTCACCACCACGCGGGACCACGAGGAGCGCGCCGGGGGGATCTTCGTGGACGTGATCATCGACGAGGCGCACGACCCCGAGAGCCTCCACCCGTTCAAGGGCAACGTCGATCTTCAAAAGCTGGAGGAGGTGATCGGCCGCCGGGGAGGATCCGAGGTCGCCTTCCTCAGCTTGGCCGCGACCGTGAACATGGCCGGCGGGCAGCCGGTCTCGATGGCCAATGTCCAGGAGGTCCGCGACCTGTGCAAGCGGAACGGGGTCCCGATCTACCTGGACGCCACCCGGCTGGTGGAGAACGCCTTCTTCATCCAGGAGAGGGAGCCCGGCTACGCGGGCCACACCATCGCGTCGATCGTGCGCGAGTTCTGCTCCCTGGTGGATGGCGCCTGGATGTCGGCCAAGAAGGACGCCCTGGTCAACATCGGGGGCTGGCTGGCGGTGAACGACGAGCAGCTCTTCGAGGAGATTCGCAACCTGGTGATCGTCTTCGAGGGCCTGCACACATACGGGGGCCTGGCCGGTCGCGACATGGCCGCCGTCGCCGTCGGCATCCGGGAGTCGGTGCAGGAGGAGCACATCCGGGCCAGGGTCGGGCAGGTCCGCTACCTGGGGGAGCTGCTGGACGGAGCCGGTGTCCCCTTCGTCCATCCGGTGGGCGGCCACGACGGCGCCCGCGACGCCAAACGGTTCTACCCGCACCTCCCCCAGGACGCGTTCCCGGCCCAGACCCTGGCTGCCGAGCTATATCTCGACTCCGGGATCCGCAGCATGGAGCGGGGCATGTGCCGGATGGGTGTCGATGGCCCGGGCGTGGCGCGCCAGGGCGACCGCCGTCTTCAAAACGGTCAGCGTCTTTAAGCCCAGGAAGTCGAATTTGACGAGACCGGCCGCCTCCACGAGTTTCCAGTTGAACTGCGTGACCGGCATGTTCGACTTGGGGTCGCGGTAGAGCGGCACGAGTTCCTGAAGCGGACGATCACCGATCACAATTCCGGCCGCATGGGTGGAAGCGTGACGATAAAGCCCCTCGAGCTTCTGCGCCACCTGAAGAAGTCGGGCGACCACCGGATCGCTGTCGCGCGCCTCTTGGAGCTTGGGTTCGCCGGCAATGGCCTCCTCGAGGGTTACCGGGTTGGCTGGATTGTTCGGGACGAGCTTGCACAATCGGTCTACCTGGCCATAGGGCATCTGAAGGACCCGACCGACGTCGCGCAGCACGGCGCGCGCCTGTAGTTTGCCATGCGTGATGATCTGCGCCACACGATCGGCACCGTACTTTTGCTGAACATAGCGAATGACCTCATCACGCCGGTCCTGACAGAAGTCGATATCGAAATCCGGCATCGAGATGCGCTCAGGGTTCAAGAAGCGCTCAAACAGTAGCCCAAACCGCAACGGATCGAGATCGGTGATGGTGAGGGACCAAGCAACGAGTGAGCCCGCACCCGATCCCCGCCCTGGCCCCACCGGCACACCATTAGCCTTCGCCCATTTGATGAAGTCGGCCACAATCAGGAAGTAGCCGGGAAACTTCATCTTCGTGATGACTTCGACCTCGAAGGCGAGCCGCGCACGGTAATCCTCAACCGTAAAACCGGGTGCGAGCGGTGCTGTGGCGAGGCGATGCTCAAGCCCCTCTTCCGCCTGCCGTTTGAGTTCAGCGGCCTCGGCTGCCAACTGCTCCGCTTCATTGGCGGCATTCTGACTTGTTACAAATCGCGGAAGGATTGGTTTCTTGCCGGTGGGCCGAAATGCGCAGCGCTGTGCGATTTCCACTGAAGAGGCAAGCGCCTCCGGCAGATCGGCGAACAGTTGCGCCATATCTTCGGCGCTCTTTAGATAATGCTCGCGCGTGACCCGGCGGCGATCGTCCTCGCTGACGTAGCGGCCCTCCGCGATACACAGCAACGCATCGTGCGCCTCGTAATCGTCCGGTGTCGCAAAATACACCTCGTTAGTGGCGACGATCGGAACGTCGAGCGTGTAGGCGAGATCGAGCAATTGCGGCTCGATCTCCTGCTCCGACGTGAGACCATGGCGCTGCACTTCGACGTAAAGGCGGCCAGGGAAATTGGTACTCAGCACGTGCAGCCGCATTTCGGCGAGTGCGGACTGTCCGTCTCTCAAGGCGCGATCGATCGGCCCCTCAGGACCGCCGGTCAGGGCAATGAGCCCCTCCGTGTGCCGGGAGAGTTTCGCCATTGAGATGAACGGTGGTTCCTCGCTCGTCTGATCGAGGTGCGCGGCCGATACCAGCTTCATGAGATTCTGGTAGCCCTCGACATTCATGGCGAAGAGGGCGAGAAATCCGTCCCGGCCCCAATTCGCGCGAACCGGCGGGGGCGTACCGCGAACCCCCTCTGGCGTTTTGTCCGCGCAATCGAGAGCGAGACTGACCCCACAAATGGGCTGAATGCCCGCCGCCGCAAGCTTGTCGGAAAATTCGAGCGCACCGAACATATTGTTGGTGTCGGTGAGACCGATCGCAGGGAAACCATGGGCTTGCGCAAGTTTCGCAAGTTTGCCGATGGGCAGGGCGCCCTCGAGCAGCGAATATGCCGAGTGGACCTTGAGATGGATAAAAGACGGCAAGCTCAGAATCGCAGATGTCATGTCTCAATGTAGCCCCGTCGTCACGGGGCTGTCAGTCCTTCGCAAAGTGCGATCCCCAGGCCGAATGGCCATTGCGCTGACGTCTCCCACGCGCGGTCGAGAAAACACGACAAAACCCCGACGATCCCCGCTGTCGCGGCAGAGAAGAGCTGCCAGCGGAAACCGACGACCGCCAGCGATCACAACTCGTGGGTCTCACACAACCGTATCGGGTGCGACTTCGATGAGCCCGCCACCCTCCAGGCGCAACACGCGGTCCATACGCCGGGCAAGATCGAAGTTATGCGTCGCGATGAGCGCGGCCACACCCTCTTTGCGGAAGAGATCGATCAGTTCGTGGAACACGAGTTCCGACGTTCGGGGATCAAGATTGCCCGTCGGCTCGTCGGCAAGAATGAGCTTGGGCTTGTTGGCGAGCGCACGGCAGATCGCAGTGCGCTGCTGCTCACCGCCTGAGAGCTGAGCGGGACGATGATCCAGGCGATGAGCCAACCCCAATATTGATAGCAACTCGCGCGCTCGCAATTCGGCATCCCGACGCTTCACGCCTAAAATCATTTGTGGCAGGATGACATTTTCGAGCGCAGAAAACTCCGGCAGCAACTGGTGAAACTGATAGATAAAGCCGACATCCGCGCGGCGAATGCGGGTACGCGCGTCATCGTCGAGCTTGGCGCATTCCTTGCCTGCGATGGTCACCGCGCCGCTGTCTGGCGTCTCCAACAGGCCTGCGATATGCAGGAGCGTTGACTTGCCCGCGCCCGATGGCCCTACGAGCGCCACAGCTTCTCCGGCGTGGATCTCGGCACTCGCGCCCGAAAGCACGGTGATCTCCCGCTCACCCTGACGGAAGGACCGGTGCAAGCCGTCAAGTTTTAGAACCGTCGTCGTTGAAGGTATGTCGAGCATAAGGGGCTCCCGAAGCCTATTCGTAGCGTAGGGCTTCGACAGGATCTAGACGTGAGGCACGCCAGGAGGGATAGAGAGTCGCAAGAACCGACAAGGCGAGGGCCATGATTACAATCCAAGCGGTCTCAACGGGATTGATTTCGGCTGGCAGCCGCGTCAGGTAATAGACGTTGGGATCGAACATCGGCGTTCCAGTCAGCCAAGTCACGAACTGCCGGATTGATTCGATATTCCAGCAGAACACGATGCCAAGTATCAGCCCGGCGATCGTCCCGACGACCCCGATCGAGGCGCCCGTAATCAGAAACACACGCATCACCGAAGCCTTGCTGGCACCCATCGTGCGCAGCACAGCGATGTCGCGACCTTTGTCCTTCACCAACATCATCATGCCGGAGATGATGTTCAGCGCCGCGACGAGGATGATGAGCGACAGGATGATAAACATCACGTTCCGCTCCACTTCGAGCACGGTGAAGAATGTTTCGTTCTTGCGGCGCCAATCCGTGACATTGATCGTCTCGCCACCCGCCTTCAAGATCGCCGTCGCATAGCCGTCTACTTTTTCAGGATCATCGACGATGACTTCCAGGACGTCGGCTTCCCCTGGTTTGTTGAAGTAGCGCTGCGCCTCAGCGAGCGGCATGAAAATCATGGTCTTGTCGTATTCCGACATGCCCAGCTCGAAAACAGCGGTAATGACGTAGGGCTTGGAGCGGGGCGCCGTCCCGAAGGGTGTGGCCGCACCGCGCGGCGACACGAGCGTCAACGTATCGCCGACGTTCACATACAGCGCGTTCGCCAGACGCATGCCGATGGCGATGCCCTGCCGCTCGTCGAAGCCATCCAACGTACCAAAGCGCACGTTCTCAGCGACCAGCGTCAGCGATTTGATGTCTTTTTCTGCAATTCCCCGAACGAGCGCGCCAAGCGCCTGCGCGCTGGATGAGACCATCACCTGCCCCTCAACCAGCGGTATTGCGTGAGTCACACCAGGCACGGCGGCGATCGCTGCCGCCTTGGCTTCATAGTCCGTGAACGGCTCACCAATCTTATAGACAACGATATGGCCGTTGAGCCCCAAAATTTTTGCAAACAAATCCTTCCGGAAGCCGTTCATGACAGCCATCACAATGATGAGCGTCGCTACGCCCAACATGATCCCAAAAAACGAAAACCCCGCGATGACCGAAATGAACCCCTCCTTGCGTCGCGCCCTGAGGTAGCGCGTGGCCAGCAGCCACTCGAAGGGTGAGAACGGCCTGGGGTCAGGCGTGGCGGTCATGCTTCAGAAACTCCCTCGTTCCATCTCGCGGACCGGCCCGCTCCATTCACGCCCAACGCCTAGAAACCGGCGATCTTGCGCTCCTGAGGGAACGCGCTCGTGGGCGGTTTTGGTCGGCGCCATAAAGTCACCGGGACCAAAACACTCAGTACGCGCGTCCAATAAGAACATATTCGCATGCCGGCTCGCCCGTGAACAGGCACGTCCGGTCCGCCACGGCCGGTTGAACGAGCGGGGCATTCCGAATCGTGAGTTTCAGAGCCTTCAACCTGTCGGCCACATCTTCCAAGACCTTGCCTTCGGGCTTCGACCAGGCAACCAGGGCCCAGCCTTTAAATTCGCCCGCTTCGTCGTCACTTGCTCCCTCGCCGAAGTGGGACTTGAGGTCCTCAAAGGACCTGACGTCTTGGATGATGTTACCGTCAAGCCGCGCTTTCGCCTCTGCAAACAACGTGGCCTGGATATCTTGCAGCAAGCCACGCACCCCCGCGACAAACTGGGCACGCGGTATCGTGATGGAACTCACCTTGTCGCCGTCGCGCAACTTGTCGCGGCGCATGAACGTGACATTGCCACCCCCGGCATCGCGCCCGCCAATTTCAACAATAACCGGCGCACCGCGCCGAACCCAGTTCCAACGCTTCTCCGCCGACTTGGTCGGCTTAGCATCGACAAGGACGCGCACGCCCTCCGCCTTCAATTCCCGTTCCAGAACCGCACAATAATCCTTGATCTCTCGGTCTTCAGGTTTGTCGCGCAGCATCGGAACAATGACGATCTGACGCGGCGCAATCCTGGGCGGCAGTCTTAATCCATCGTCGTCGCCGTGCGTCATGATCACGCCACCGATGAGACGGGTCGAAACGCCCCAACTGGTCGTATGACAGTAGGCGAGCTTGCCGTCTGCGTTTTGGAACTGGATGTTCTGTGCTTGCGCAAAGTGCGTTCCCAAATAATGCGACGTGCCGGCCTGAAGCGCCTTGCCGTCCTGCATCATAGCTTCGATGGAGTAGGTATTGTCAGCGCCAGGAAATCGCTCATTGGCAGGTTTTTCGCCCGCGACGACGGGCATTGCGAGCACGTTTTCGGCAAATTCGCGATAGACTTCGAGCATCTTGAGCGTCTCGGCCATGGCATCGTCGCGATCCGCATGAGCGGTGTGCCCCTCCTGCCATAGGAATTCCGCTGTCCGCAGGAACAGTCGCGTGCGCATCTCCCAACGCACCACGTTTGCCCACTGATTGATGAGCAAGGGCAGATCGCGATAACTCTTGATCCAGCGGTGGAAGGCGTCTCCGATAATCGTCTCGGACGTGGGCCGCACGATGAGCGGCTCCTCGAGCTTGGCGTCCGGATCGACGACGAGCGTGCCCTTGTCGTTCTTCAACCGATGATGCGTGACGACGGCCATCTCCTTGGCAAAGCCTTCGACGTGCTCAGCCTCCTTGGCGATGAAGCTCATTGGGATGAACAGCGGAAAATAGCAATTGTCGTGTCCCGTTTCCTTGATGCGCTGATCAAGCTCCTTTTGGATCAGCTCCCACACGCCCCAACCCCATGGCTTGATCACC
>JAKALI010000232.1 GCA_021813195.1 Pseudomonadota bacterium | reverse complement strand
GGGTTGACGAGCGGTGCGGTAAGTGCGCCAGCCACGCCAGCGAGTGCGGCGCCAATGAACATCGCGATCCGCGCCGTTTGATTGAGCGAGATACCTTGCAGGGCTGCAGCTTCCGCATCCTGGGCACACGCGCGCAGGGCCCATCCGAAACGCGTGTGGCGCAAAAAAGCCCAGAGCGCACCCAGCAGCAGGATGGCAGCGACGACGACGTAAATTCGCTGCACGGGAAACTGCACACCGGGATAGATCTCAAGCGTTTCGCGCGACGGAGCGGGTACGTGTCCCATGCGACGCCCGAAACCGAGAACGGCTAATGTTTGCAGGATCAGCAGGAAACCAATGGAAGCGATCAGTCCGCCCAAGGGATTATCGCGTAGCGGGCGGAACAGGGCGCGTTCCATCAACAATCCGAGCAGGCCGACGAAGACCAACCCGGCGGCGACCGCCACGAAGAACGGATAGGCCTGCTGGGCGTAGAGAAAAACGACCGCATAGGCCCCCATCATGTAGAGTTCGCCATGCGCGAAATTGATGACGCCCATCACGCCGAAAATCAAGACTAGTCCGACCGAAATGAGCGCCATGTAACTCGCTGCATAGGTCGCATTGAGCACGGTCTGGAGTACGAGTTCCATGCGTGCGGGCGCTCCCCTTTACTTGTTCGCTGTGTGTGTGTGTCGTTGGTTTGGCGGAGGCGGGCCGGCAGGCTCTGCCCACACACATGATCTGCCGTCGCCATCCGTTGTGGGCGTCACGGCGCTCTGGCGAGGGAGATTGCTCAAGTCCACAACGCCAGCGCCGCGCCAACGCCTTCCACGAGGCCGATTACCCGCGCTGGTTCCACATCTGTCCAAGGGCGGTCATGTGCTTGATCATGAGGTCCTTATGCTTGGACCACCACGCCGGGATCGAGCGATATTCCTTGATGACGGCTTTGCCGTTTTCAATGACGACGACAGGCCAATTGCCGACAAGGGCATTATCGATCCCGAACAATTCCTTGCCCCACCATTGCGCATCACCGAAGGCGTGCTTGCCTTTGCCGCCTTCTTTCATGGCTGTCAGGACGGCGCCTGGCTCCACGCTGCCGGCGCGCTGGGCGGCATCGACCCACAGATCCATGATCGAAGCGTACTCCCACGACACGGCACTCCATTCGTTGGCGCCAAATCGCTTGACATATTCGGCGTAGAACTCGTTGGGCTTGTGAAAATTGACACCCGGGGCATTGAGGGCCGGATCGTCGAAGTCGGGGAATTGGAAGAGGAAGCCTTCCATGAATTCCTTCGACGTCTTTTCGATGATTTTGGGATAGAAGTCCGCGGTGCAGGAGATGATTTGTCCTTTGAAGCCCTGTTGGAATGCCTGTTCGCACAACGGATGCACGTAGTCAGCATAGCAGGTATCAAGGCAAACGATCGCGGGCTTCTTGGCAAGCAATTTGGTCATCACCGGCGCGAAATCGGTGGTCTCGGGATCGAAGAACAGCGGAGCGTCGAGCACTTCGATGCCGGCAGCTTCAAAGGCGGCAAGGTAAGTGGCAACCGATGGTTTGCCCAGACTGTCGTCTTGCGCGCAGATGACGGCGGTCTTGAGTTCCGGCTTGTTGATGGCGAGCCACTCGACGCCCGTCACGTTATAGATCGGATGAACTTCGCAAGGTGCGACGAGTGTCTTCGTGTCCGGTGTGAGATCGCTGGGCAGCAGGGTGGAGACGAGCATGCCTTCCCGTGCGGCAATTTCCTGCACACCTGGCCAGGGATCACCACCGAGCATCATGATGAACTTAACACCATCTTCCTTGATGAGCTTGGTCGCGCCCGTACGCGCTTTGCCCGCGTCGTATTCATCGTCGTAGCCGACGAACTCGATCTTATATGCGTCGTCACCGATCTTGACGCCGCCCGCAGCGTTGATGCGATCGGCCCAGACCATGCATCCATCAAGACCAGGCTTGCCCCACGCAGCGACGGGTCCGGTCAATGGCGCAAGAAATCCGATCTTTACAACCTTCTCGCCTGCTCGTGCCCAAGTGGAAAACGGTCCTGAGCTCAAGGCCAACGCGGCGCTAGAGGCCGCGGTTGATTGCACGAAACGGCGGCGGCTGATCTTCCGGCTGAGGGTAGTCATGGTTTCACGGTCCTCCATCTTCTGCGACGCTGGGCATGCTGTCGTGTGTGCGGCGGAGTTGCCCGCCGCAAGATGCTGGGAGGGGCCGGACCCGATCCGGCTCTTCGCGATGCGTGGCGCGAGGCCCTAGCACTGTATCCAGTGCGGTGGTCTCGGCTGCCGCAGACCAATCTGAGCCAAAACAAACCGGAGCGGCAGATTGGAATACTCTGATAAAGGTTGACCGAAATCAAGTGGCGCAATTGGTTGGTCTCAAGTTTGAACGGATTGAATATGTTTCCAGGGCTCATCGCGCGTGCGCCCTTTCTGTCGGGAGCGTCATGACGGAGGCGAGGGTGTGAGCACGGACGATTGGACATTCGAAGCCCTGACGCTGGCTGCCATCGATGCGCATTCGGTTGGCGAGACAGAGGTCAGCTGGCAACTGTGGTTGCAGTGCGAGCCTCTTGCGCAATCCTTTGCTGGCGATGATCCGCGCCGCGCGACAGCTATGAACAATGCGGCGCTCGCGCATCATGGCAGCGGAAATCTCGATTGCGCCACGGAGCTTTGGCATGGTGCTCTGAAGGCTTGGGAAGCGTCGGCCGCCTTCGTGGAACGCATGAGCATTCCGGTTGCAGCGCACAGTTCCACCTTTCATCTGCGCATGGAGCAGCGGCATCGCGAGAGCTACGCGACTTTTAAGCGTCAAAGATTGTCGGAATTGCTGGCAGGCGCGAAGGCGATCACAATGTGCAATCTGGCGTTGGCTTATTTTGCACGAGACGCGGATACGCCGGCTGATGGCCTACTTGCGCGAGCGGTAGAGGAGCGGCGTGCAGGATTCGGGCATTCCGATCCCCACCTTCAGATCATGCTCGGCTTGCTGGCGGGCCGGCAAGATATGCTTGGTCAATCGGCCGCGGCCGATGCAACAGCCTTGGAGGCCCGTAGAATTGCGAGCGAGCCCGCACGCAGCGCTCTGGAGTTGTGGGGCGCGGAACGTCCGCGTGGCATGAACGATCTGCGGCGTGTACTTGCAGCGGCTTACTTGACGGTTATGGCGGAGGCCGACTGGTGAAACACGGCGACCACGGCCAGAACTTTGTCGCGGAAAAACCAAAAATGTACCAATTAAAGTATTTGGCACACCAAATTTACTGTGCTAACTTTACAGTGGCGCTCGAGCACAGCGCGCGCTGGGCGCCAAAGCGGAATTGATCTCAACTGGTGTAGAGGTCGTCGATGTCGCTACCAGAGGGCGTTTCGTACGTCGTCATTGGTGCCGGGGTTCACGGACTAAGCACGGCCTATCATCTGGCCAAGGCGCTTGCAGCAAAGGGCTTGGGCTCTGGCGCCGATATTCTCGTCATCGACAAGAAGCACATCGGCGCAGGCGCATCGGGTATCGCGTGCGGCGTGGTGCGCAACAACTACTACCAGCCGGCGATGCGCGAATTGATGGCGCACAGTGTTTCCGTGTGGGAGCGTCACGCCGATGTCTTGAGCTATCATCCCGTGGGCTACATGCAGATCAGCCCGGAATGCATGCATGAGCAAGTCGGTACGATCTACGAACAGGAAAAGGCGATCGGATATCCCTCGGTCTTCATCGAGGGCGCAAAAGACTGCGATCGCTACATGAAGGACATGTTCGCGGACTGGCAGGCTCAGAACATTACCTCGGTTTTGCATGAGAAGAAGGGTGGCTACGCCAACAACATGCGCTCCGTGGAAGGGTTGGCGAAGCTCGCGCGCAACGAGGGTGTGCGCATCGAGACTGGCGTGAAGGTGATCGGTTTTGAGCGGGCAAATGGCGCATCGAGTGCTGTGACCGCGGTGATCACCGATCAGGGTCGCATCACGTGCGATCAAGTGATTGTGGGCGTGGGGCCATGGGTCAAACAGATCTGGGACATGCTCGAGTTGCCCAGTGAAATCAGCATTAAGGGGCGTGACGGCAAAATGTATGACGGCCGTCAAATGTGGACCTTCTGGTCACTTCAGGAGGGCACTCTCGGCGTCAATCCCGAAATGCAGAAGACCAACGACGGCAAGATGCCGCCCGTCATCCACGTGGACACCGATGCGCCGCTCTATTCGGATGTGGACGGTTCGCTCATCACCGACAAACTTTGGGGTATTTATTACAAGCCCGATTTCTATTTCGGCGGGGTGCAAGGTGGGGCCATGCCGTTCAAGATCGAAACGCCACCCGATCAGGTCGCAGTCGATCCGTATGGCCCTGAAAGTCCGGACTTCATTGTTGGCGAAGATTTCAAGCGCATGTGGTGCTCCGCGCTCGCGCATTGTCAGGCCCGCTTCTCAGGTCAGATCAGCGTCTATCGCGATGAGCCGTCGGGCGGCATCGGATGCTTCACGCCAGACAATTTTCCGGTGTTCGATCGCTTCTGCGAGAATGTCTACATCATCGCGGACAGCAACCACGGCTACAAAATGGTAGGCGTGGGAGAACTCGTCGCCAAGGAGTTGACTGGAGAGCCTAGCCGGCTGCTGGAGCCGTTCCGGTTCGCGCGGTACGCCAAGGGTGAGTTACATCCCGTGTCAAACAGTCCCTATCCGTGGAGCTGATATGGCAAACTGACGGCAATCGACGGCCGCATGCAACCGACCTCGCCGATGGCGGCGCTTAGGAGTGCGCAAGCTCATAAACAAGACAAAGGATTGCTACCCGCAACAGTCTAAAGGAGGAGCGGCCCGATGCAGCAGAACACCGATCTCGACAAACATGTCAATGCGCCGGGTCGCGCCGACTTAGTCCGCCAGGTTCGCGAGCAGATCAACAAGCTCGGCATCACCTACATCTACTATCAATTCATTTCGGTAACAGGCCGCATCGTCGGCAAAGGGATTCCGGCCGATCATTGGGAGCGCACAGCCGAGAAGGGTTTTCAGCTCGTCTACGGCTCCACAGCCAATCTCTTCATAGACCGCCACGGCCAGTACATCGGATATGGCCCAGAGGCGTCCGAACTCGTCGGTATCCCTGATCCTGAAACCTTTGTTCAGTTGCCTTGGGAAAAGCGCGTTGCGCGTGTCTTCTGCACCTGCTTCCGCAATCGCGAAGAGGATGACAATCCCGGCGGACATCTGTCTTCCGACTGCCGTGGCAATCTGCGTATTCACCACGAGCAGTTCGCAGCCAAACACGGCATGCGCATGCGCGCAGGTTTCGAACCGGAGATGATGTGGCTCAAGAAGGGACCAGATGGGAAGCCAAATGGCGGTTTCTCGAAGCCGTACTGCTACCACATCGATCAATTCGAGAGTTTGCGGCCCGTCTCGATGCGTGTGATTGAATACGCGCGCGCGATGGGACTCGATATGATCCAGGGCGATCACGAGGATGCGCCGGGCCAGCTCGAACTCAACTTCACCTATGACGACATCCTGCGTTCTGCCGACAGGCTGGCGACGTACCGCCAAATCTGCGGGCAGGTGGCGCGTGAATTCAATCTGATCGCTTGCTTCATGACGAAGCCGTTCATGGGCGTGTCGGCGAACGGCTGCCACACCAACGTTTCGTTATGGAGTGGCGGAACGGAGAGCGTCAATCCACTCGGTCACACTGAGCTTCCAGGGTTGCCGAACAGCTTCACGTATGCTGGTGGCGGCACAAACCACTTCATGCCAGACAGCGCCCATCATCCCAAGAAGCCAGGGCCCGTCGGCCTCCATTGTATCGGCGGCGTCATCGAACACTTGCCCGCCCTGACCGCGATCGGGTGCTCAACGGTCAATTCCTATCGTCGTCTGTGGGACCAGGGCTTCTGGGCGCCGGTCTATGCCGACTGGGGTTACCAGAACCGGACATGCGGCTTGCGCGTATCGGCACCGGGTCGCTTCGAATATCGCGCGGTCGACAGCATGGTGAACCCGTATCTGCTGTCGTCCGCACTTCTCATGGCCTTCGACGACGGCCTCACCCGCAAGCTTGATCCCGGTGTGCCGGAGAGCCGCAACATTTATCAGGCCATGAAGGAGGGCAAAGACGTCAAGAAGCTGCCGCTCACGCTCGGTGAGGCCCTTGAGCGGCTCGATGAAGACGAGGTGATCAAGCGGGCACTGCCCGACGAGATGTATCGGGTTTACACCCACTATAAAGGCGATGAGTGGGCGCGCTTCAACGCGCAGGTCACGGAGTGGGACGTCGAGCGTTATCTCGACTGCTTGCCGTGATCGCCGCATGGCGGAGGGAACGCTCGGCGCGCTCCCGATGGAATGGTGACTGCGGTGCGAAAGATTGAAGGGCTCGGGCGGCGAGTAGGAGCCGCCCGCGCTCCAAGATCGCAGCCTGCAAGAAGTGAGCGACGGAGAAAAAATCATGTGTGGAATTGCAGGCCTTATCCATCGCGGCCGCAAAAGCGACATCGGCGAGGAGATGACCAAGATGCTTCAAGCCTTGAAGCATCGGGGTCCGGACTCGACAGGTTATGCGCTCTATGGACCGGGTGTCGGCGATGGTAACTATGTGATGCGCTTCAAGGTCGCCGAACAGGAAGAGCTACGTCACGGCTACAAGATCCGGGAACTCAGATCGG
>JAKALI010000231.1 GCA_021813195.1 Pseudomonadota bacterium | reverse complement strand
AAGGTCGGTTCTCCTGAAGCTCCTAGTTCCCCAGCCAGAACCCCACCTAACTTCCTGAGCATATTAGGCATTTCTCAGCTCGGCTTGGCCCCTCAAGCCGTCTGTTGTAATGATGCTCCCACAATGCTCCCACATCACGCTCAAGCGCGGCGTGTACTACTATCGCCGCCGTTTGCCCCGCCCGCTCACTTCCGAGATTACGCTGTCGCTTCGGACCCGTTGTTACCCGGAGGCACAATGGCGTGTCCGGGATCAGCGCCTGTGAGACAGATTTAGCGGCTTGAGGATCGGAGGATTTTTGGCTCATCGTAACCATCAAGGAGTGGAGATGAGACAGAAATCCGAGCACGCTGAATCGTCGTCCGAGCGGATCGTGAAGAACATCCGCCGGGCAACACGCAAGCGCCATTCGGCGGAAGAGAAGATCCCGATCGTTCTGGACGGCCTGCGCGGCGAGTGGCGCGCATGATCCATTCAGCGTCAGGCGAGCGCGGGATGAAGTCCAGCTTCACGACGATTCCCAGACGAAGCACATCAGAGCGTATTACGGACAAAAGCGCGGTACGCGCCGTACCCACCGCCAGCGTTTTAGCATGAGGGAAATTCGGTCGGCGGGCTTCGTTTCGCTCAGCCCGTCCGACAAATTCAGAGCCAGCGAGCCCTTGGTTGACCATATAAACTTACCTTGAAAGAGCGTGCGGTAACCAAAGGGCAATCTGAGGATATATGGTGAGCAGGACCAAAACCGCTATGTCTGCAAAAATAAAAGGAACGACGCCCTTGTATATCGTCCGCATCGGTATTTCCGGCGCCATGCTGTTAAGAATAAAGATAATAATCCCGAATGGGGGATGAATCAGAGCCAACTCTGCCTGGATAACGTTGACGATTCCCCACCAGATCGGATCGTAACCCGCGTGCACGACGATCGGCAATACGAACGGCAACGTGATGAGAATGGCGGACAGTTCCTCGAATATCGTGCCGAGCACGATGTATGCGACCAGTAGCATCGCGATCAGGGCAAGCGGCGCCAGGTTCATAGACTCGATGCCATGGATGAGCGCTTCCGGCAGCCGCGCCAAGGTGATGAAATAAGTGAAGACGGACGCGCCGATCAGGATCATGTAGAGCATGACCGCGGTGGCACCGCACGATTGCAGTCCGCTCAGGAACGAGGCTAGCGTCATGCGCCGTCGCGCCAGCGCAAACAGAAGGGAAAGCACCGCGGCGACAGAAGCAGCCTCGTCGACGGTGAAGATACCGCTGTAGAGCCCGCCGAAAACCAGGATCATCAGCACGAGAGCTGGCACAGCCTGCTTTGTCGCCGCCTGCCGCTCCTTCCAGTCTGCGCGGGGGCGTGCCGGCGCGGCGTTCGGGTCGAGCCGCACAATGATCGCGATGGCGATGATATTGAAGGCGATCGTGAGCAGCGCGGGGAAGACTGCGGCAAGAAACATGTCGAAGATGAAAGTCTTGGCGACGATACAATACAAGATCATTAATGTTGACGGCGGAATCAAAGACTTCAGCGTTCCGCTGGCGGCGATGGTGCTGGTGGCAAACGACGGCGAATAGCCGCGCCTCAACATCTGCGGCAGCGCGATTTTCCCGAACGTCGCCGCCGTCGCGGTGGTCGAGCCGCAGACCGATCCGAAGGCCGCGCAACCGCCAACCGTCGCATAACCGAGCCCGCCGCGTCTGTGGCCCAGCATGGCAGAGGCGAATGCGTAAATATCCTCGGAAAACCCGGCGATATTGGCAAACGTTCCCATCAAGATGAACAGAGGCAGCGTCGCCATGTCGATGCTCGACAACAGCCGCACCGGTTCACTGGCCAGGAATGTGAAGGCGGCCGCCCATCCCGCTTGCAGGGCAAAGCCGACGACGCCGACGGCTATCATCGCGAATGCGATCGGCACCTGCATGAAAATCAGGACGAACAGAGCGACGACGCCGGTTACGCCGATTGCGATCGGGCTCAAAGGTACGCCCCGTCAGTGCTATTGTGGCGACGCAGAAGCATCGTCGGCCGTGCCGAGGCATCGGCGGATGCCGCTCAGGGCGGTGAGGAACTGGACGAACGCGGCGAACCCCATGAGATAGGCGACGAAGTACCAGAACGGGGCGGTTCTTATGTTCAGCATGACGGTGGCATCGCCGTTGACGGCCTCGTCTCGGGCGAACAGAAAGAGCTGCCAAGCCATGAGAACCGCGACGACGGTCACGACGACGGACGCGAAGGCGTCGAACAGATGGTCCCATCGGCGACCAAGCATCATGCCGACAAATTTGATGCTAATATTGCTACGCATCTGATAAGCGAGGGGAAAACAACAGCTCATGGCCGCGGCAACGACGACGCCATCGACGTCCCGCACGAACTCGATCGGCTGATCGGCGAGGGACCGCATCAGGCCGTCGAGCAGGGTCATGCCGGCATAAGCAGTCAGCAGCAGCAGCCCGAAGGCAGCAAGCGCCCGCGCCAGCGCGAACGCCGCTGTTTCCACCGCGTCATAGAGGCGGCCCGCCATGAATTAGCCGCCGGAGCGAACTTGGGCGAGGGTCTCACGCACCGCTCTGAGCAGAGCCGGATTTCGCGGCGACTTCTTCTCCCAATCCGCCACCACCTGCTTGAAAGCCTTTTCGGCTGTCGCGCGGTCCGCTGCGGTAGGCTCCACCCTGACACGGCTTTTATCGGCCTTCATCTTGGCCACGAGGCCATCAAGGTAGTGGCCGTAGCCGCTGATGAATTTCTCGCCGAACCACTCGCCGCTGTATTTCTTGAGGATCTTCTTCGCGCTCGCCGGCAGGCTATCGTATTTAGCCCTGTTCATGAGCAAGGTCAGCGTCGAGATGCCGACGGGAAGCTGATAGTCATATTTAGTCACGCGATTGATGCCGAAATCGTAAAGGGGGCCGGGGAATTCGGTCGCACCGTCAATGGTGCCACGACCGATCGCCTCGGGAATTTCCGGCACGGGCAACAGGATGGGGACCGCGCCCAGGGCCTTGATTGTGGCGGCCTGGCTTGCGTTGGTGGTCCGTATTTTCTTGCCCTTGAGCTCCGCCAGGCTCGTGATCTTGGTGCGCGAGTCGATCACGAAAGGCGTCGTTCCCATGGCGCCAATTACGACGTATTTTTCGAATCCCTTGAAGACATGCTTCTCCATCAACCGCGTATAGACGCGGGTCGCTTCGGGCAGATTGCGGAACAGCCCGGGCAGATCCATCACCTCGTTGTCCGGGAACCGTCCTGGCGTGACACCTGGAATAACAAAGGCGATATCCGCCACGTCGTTGAGCACGAGCTGAGATTGTTGCGGCAAGGCGCGCCCGAGGGCGCCGTTGGGATAGCCGTCGATTTCGACAATACCTTTGCCCGCTGCGTTGACCGCGTCCATCCACGGCTTGATAGTCGTGACCCAGGTCATTTCCGTGTCGCTAGAGAACATGGCCAGCTTGAGCTTGACCGGATTGGCCTTCGCCGAGATGGGCAGCATTGCCAACGCCGCAATCGCGGCGCACCACAGGCGTGATTTCTTCGCGTCCATTTATCCCTCCCGATTCTTCGTCGTTCTTACGTGCAGATCACGTCATACGCTGTAAATCTCTCCGATTAGGCCGGCATCGAACTGAGTGAAGTAAAGTCGCCCATTCGAGTGCGCCATGATGCAGCGCGCGCCGGAGTTGGGCGTCGGAATCGTCAATCTTCCGCGCATACGGCCGGCGGAATCCATGACGCCAATTCGATTGGCGAAGTTCTCGGTGAACCAGAGGTCGCCGTCGGGGCCGACGCAGATGCCTCGCAAGGATAGCCCGGTGCCGCCGACTGGGTGCTCTGTGATGGTGCCATCTGCATCCACCCGCCCAAGCGCGTCGCCCCCGGTCTCAACGAACCATAGACTGCCGTCGGGGTGAGCGACAGTGGCGCGCGGCTCGGCCTTCGAGTTGGGCAGGGCGAATTCGATGACGCGTTTTCCCGGCACCAGACATGCGATGCGGGAGCCCGCCGTCTCGGAAAACCACAATGCGTTTCCGCGGACGCTAATGGACAGAGGCTTGCTTCCAGGCGAAATGCCGTCAGCAACGACCGCGATCTCACCCTTCGGGGTGACGCGGAGCAGCTTGTCAGCGTCGGTCGCGGCGACCCAGATATTGCCGTCGGGCCCAAGCACAACGGCATCGGGGCCTGCTCCTATCGTCGGGACTTCGAATTCTTCGATTTTTCCTGACATCGATATGCGGCCGATGCGGTTTCTACGCTTTTCCGCAAACCACAGGCAACCATCCGCACCGACCGCGCAACCTATGGGTCCGCTGTCTTCATGGGGCAGCACAAATTCGGAGAATGATTGGATTTGTGGATCGAAGCGGCCGATGCGATTGGCACCGCTTTCGCAAAACCACAATGCCCGATCGGGGCCTTCCACGCAGATATAAGGCTGGCTATGCGCAGAAGGGATTTGATGTTCTCTGATCCGGTAGGGCTGCAGAGCGTCCTTCGCTCCCGGCTGAATACCCAGATCCAACATCTTCTAGCCCCCGCCCTCTGCATGGCCATGAGGCGATGACCTTACCGGCGGGCGGACGGCTGTCAACAGATTATCGATAAAAAGTTGACTACACAAATTTTACCGATAAATATGTCAGTAAAGCTCTTTGGCGCGGCGGATTATGTCGCTTTCGGACGTAGCTTACGGGGTTGCTCACGGCCTCCCACTGCCGGCGGAGATATGTTGAGGAAGATTCAAGCAAGCGAAGGCAGGACCGACGACGCTGTTATTGGCGGCACCGGGGCAACGCTTGCGTCCCAGGTATTCTCGAGCTTGCGCCGGGACATCATCACCGGTCAGTTGAAACCGGGCAGCAAGATCAAGACTCAGGCCTTGTCCGATCGCTTCGGGGTTGGGCTTAGTCCCGTTCGCGAAGCGCTCAACCGACTGGCGAGCCAGGGGCTCATTACGCAGACCGATCGCCGGGGCTTCTCGGTCATGCCGGTTAGTGAAGAAGAGCTGGCCGATATCACCGACACCAGGATCTGGATGGAAAGCGCGGCGCTCGAACGCTCGATCGACCGGGGCACAGAGAAGTGGGAAGAGGAAGTCTTGCTCGCCTTCCATCGACTATCTCGGACGCCACGTCTCGTCCTGAACTCCAATGCCGACAGCGACGAATGGATTGCGGCCCATCGATCCTTTCACATGTCCCTACTCTCCGCGTGTGGCTCCTCGTGGATGACAAAGTTCTGCGCTCAAGTTTTCGAAGCCAGCGAGCGATACCGGCATTTGGGTGGTCTCGCCGCCGGCGCGCGCGAAAGCGCACAGGAGGAGCATCGCGCGATCATGCAGGCGACGATTGACCGCGACAAGCTTAAAGCTTTGGACATGCTCACCTCGCATTATCGAAAGACCCAGTGGCACCTTAAGGAGGTCATTGAAAACTTTCGAATCGACTAATCCGTTGCCTTGCAGGTTCCAAGCCATGCCCGATTCCGGGCTTCCGCCATGGACGCCTATGCCGGCTTTGCCGTAACGAAGTAGACATGCGACTTCGTGTGCAACCTCTGTCGCCGAATGGGTGAAGTCCCCCCCTCAATTCAGCACCGACGAGTAACGCTCCTCAACATTCATCCCGCTCACAGGACACCTCATGGCAGTCGAACGGATCACCTACTGCGCCGGCGGAAACACTTTCATTGGCACACTCGTCTATGATGAGACGAAGAAGGGTAAGCGTCCGCTCATGCTGGTCGCTCCCAATTGGCTCGGTGTGAGCGCCGACGCGATTACACGTACCCAGACGATGGTCGCTTCCCGCTACATCGGCTTTGTGGCCGATATGTATGGGAACGGCAAAGTAAGTGAGGGGCCGCCCGAGGCGGCAGCGCTCGCTGATGCACTTCGCGCTGATCCGCATGAACGCCGGCTGCGTATCCAGGCCGCCCTGGCGGCGCTCGTGGAGGAAAGCGAACGCCGTGGCATTGGCGATACTGCACGGAAAGCGGCGGTCGGGTTCTGTTTCGGCGGAGGCAACGTGCTGGAACTGGCCCGCGCCGGCGCCGAGCTGCAGGCGGCGGTCAGTGTTCATGGCGATCTCAACACGCTCTTACCGGCGCGCGTCGGAGATATCAGGACGGCACTTTTGGTCCTACACGGCGCCGCCGATCCTGTCGCGCCGAAGGCGCAACGGGATGCACTTGAAGCGGAAATGGAAGCGGCTAAAGCTCAATGGCAGATGCTGACCTTCGGGCATACCCTTCACTCGTTCTGTGAGCCTGAAGCGAATGTGCCCGGCATAGCGAAATATAACGAACCGGCCGCGCGCCAGTCATACCGCTTGATCGATGAATTCATCAGTGACGCATTCGCAGGACGATTGTAGCGTCCCCATCGTTACCAAATCTGGAGCTGCGTCCTCGTTATGTGCGAAAAGAAGTGCATCCGCGCTGACTATTGCTCGGGTCTGATAACGATTGCCCCCATTCATTCAAAGCATCCCATATGGGGCCATCTTTTGGCGGGTCAGAAGACATCCCCTAGCTATCGGCATTTCGGTGCAATCAAAATTTCTACAATTTATATGCGCACAAGCGGTGACCGCAAATCAGAATCTGGTACTCGAAGAATCCACTGCGACCAAGGAAATGGTGCGCCATAACATCGGTATTGCCTGCCTGCCCCGCTGCACAGTTGCC
>JAKALI010000230.1 GCA_021813195.1 Pseudomonadota bacterium | reverse complement strand
ATTGGTTCGAAGCTGTCGGGCGTGAACATCGCGCAACCCGTGAGCGCGTGGCGGTGTTCGATCAGACATCGTTTGCGAAGTTCATGGTAAGCGGGCGCGATGCAGAAGCTGCACTCTCCTGGATCGCCGCGAATGATGTCGCTAAGCCGCCAGGGCATCTCATCTACACACAAATGCTCAACGAGCGCGGCGGTATCGAGTGCGATCTGACCGTCGGGCGCCTATCGGAAACAGAATATTACGTCGTCACAGGAACAGGATTTGCGACTCACGACTTCGACTGGATCAAGCGTTCCATTCCTGAGGGTCTTGATGCAACCATCCGCGATGTCACCTCAGCCCATGCCGTCTTGTCCGTGATGGGACCGCGCGCGCGCGATGTTTTGCAGCCATTGTGCGACAGCGATCTGTCGAATGAAGCGTTCCCCTTCGGACGCATCCGCGCGGTTGAGATTGCGGGCGCGCCGCTGCTTGCGTTGCGTGTCACGTACGTCGGCGAATTGGGCTGGGAGCTACATATCCCGGTGGAATTTGCGGTTACGGTCTACCAGGCGATCATGGCGTCTGGATCGGCGCACGGCATCGCGAATGCAGGATATCGCGCTATCGAGAGCCTGCGCCTCGAGAAAGGGTATCGCGCGTGGGGGGTCGAGATTGGTCCCGATCATTCGCCCCTCGTCGCGGGTCTTGGCTGGGCCGTCAAACTCAAAACCAACCGTGATTTCCAAGGCCGCCGTGCCCTTGAGGCGCAGGCTGCCAAGCCCTTGCCGAGGTTGCTCGCGGGCTTCGTCACCGATCCATCCGTCATCCTGTTGGGGCGCGAGACGATTTATCGCAACGGTCGGCGTGTCGGGTGGTTGGCAAGCGGTGGGTTCGGCTACACGATCGGCCGTTCCATCGGTTATGGTTACATCCGTGATCCCGAACATGGCGTCGACCGTGACATGGTTCTCTCCGGGCGCTATGAGCTCGAAGTGGCGACGGACCGTGTCCCGGCCAACGTCTTCTTAGAGCCGCTTTACGATCCAACCATGCAGCGCGTGAAAGCCTGATAGACGCTTGTTCAACCCAGGTCGTCGCCACGGGTCGTCCAGTCGTGACCGAGGCCGCTTGCGCAGGTTGGCGAAGAGCAGCTATAAGCGCGCCATCTCACGCCAATGCCTGAGACGCCGCCCGGCACCCTTGGAGGCCGGATGTGGCTTATTTTCATTGGAGAACAACGTCATGGCAGCCGAGATCATCTCGCTTACCGCCACGGCGCGCCCGCGTGCAGGCAAGGGGGCCGCACGCCAAGCCCGTCGTGATGGGAATATCCCCGCCGTTATCTACGGTGACAAACAGCCTCCCGAAATTATCGCGCTCGACTTTAACACCGTGCGCAAGCAGATCCTGCAGGGACACTTTACGTCGAAGGTGTTCGACATCGACGTTGCCGGCAAGGGCAAGATCCGCGTTATTCCGCGCGACGTTCAGGTCGATCCCGTCAAGGATCAGCCCCTTCACGTCGATTTTCTGCGCATTGGCAAGGATGGTATCATCCGGGTGTTTGTCCCGGTGCGGGTGGTCAACGAGGGACTTTCGCCGGGCCTCAAGCGCGGCGGCGTGCTCAACATTGTGCGCCACGAGATAGAGGTTTATTGCCCCTACGATCGCATCCCTGAGTTTTTCGAACTTGATCTGACCGGAATTGAAATCGGTCGTTCAATCCACATCTCGGCGATCACGCTTCCGGAAGGCGTCAAACCTGTGATTTCCAATCGCGATTTCACGGTGGCCACGATCGCCGGCTCGCGCAAAGAGGAAGAAGCGGCGGTCGCCGCGGATGCTGCGGCTCCTGCTGCGGACGCCAAGGCTGCCGGTGGCAAGGCTCCTGCGGGCAAAGCTTCCCCGGCCGCAGCCGCGAAGGCGGCCCCGGCCGCAGGCGCCAAAGCCGCTGCACCGGCCGCTGCAAAGAAGAAGTAAGAACGCGCGCTACACTCCCGGTGCTGGCGGTCCGCCCTCGGCACCGGGCACAATCGGGATCTTGGAGCGGTTGCGATGAAGCTGTTCGTCGGCCTCGGCAACCCAGGCGCGAAATACGAGTTGAACCGCCACAATATCGGCTTCCTGGCCGTCGAACGCATTGCGAGCGAGCACGGCTTCGGCCCTTGGCGTGCCAAACACAAGGGTCTCGTCAGCGAGGGCATGATTGGCGGGGAGAAAGTCCTTCTCCTCAAACCGCAAACTTACATGAACGAGAGCGGCCAGAGCGTTGGCGAGGCCGCGCGGTTTCACAAGATCGCGCCGACCGATATCGTAATCTTCCACGACGAACTCGACCTTGCGCCAGGCAAAGTTAAAGTCAAACAGGGCGGTGGCAGCGCAGGCCACAACGGCTTGCGTTCCATTGACGCCCACGTCGGCAATGACACGCTGCGCGTGCGCCTCGGCATCGGGCATCCCGGCTCCAAAGAGGCTGTCGTGCACTATGTCCTCAACGATTTTGCAAAGTCCGAGCGTGCTTGGCTCGATGCGCTGCTCGATGATGTTGCGAAGGCCGCGCCCCTGCTGGCGGTGGGGGACAACGCGCGCTTTCTGAACGCCGTTGCTCAAGCCAAGAAATCGCGTGAGCCGACCACGGCCGATGCTGACGAGACGAGATCGGCGCGCGTCACAAAACGTCCATCGGGACCCGCGAAAAACGAGGATGCAAATGCGATGGGGCGTCAGGCGCGCACGAATGTGGGACCGCAAAAGGGCGAAGGAGCATCCAAGCGCGCTGGGGCTTTGGCTCACAACCTCGCCAAATGGCTGTCCGCGCGTAAGCCGAAGCCGGCGGCAGATGAGGAGTGACCATCCGGCGGCTGAGCGATGGTCTGAGGATAACGACCCCTTCAAGTGGCAACATCGAGCGCTATAAGGAGCGCCGGACACGGACTTGGCTGGAGGATCGCGCATCATGGCTGACGAGACGACGACCGCGCACGACGAGGGCCGCAAGACGAACCGCCGCCGTGTGGTGGCCGGCTATCGCTGGGGGAGCCGCCTCAACTGGCTCAATTCGCTGTTTCGCACCCCGTCGGAGGCTGTGCTGGGCATCGCTTCCGCAGGTGTTGTGGGAACAGTCGCGGTGATGACGGCGACGGATGCTGTTGAAAGCGCACAGAACCGCAAATGGCAGCCCGCACCGATTGAAACGACGCGCCAGACCCAAAATTCGACGGTGTTCGAAATCATCGGCTTCGACAAGGCCGGCCGGCGCGGCGTCTTCGACGTCGTCGTTCTGAACAAGCAATTCAAATGGGTGCATGCGAGCTCTGAGGAACTGGAGCGCGACGGTAAGCGCATTCCGGCGGCCCAGATTGCGACCGAGGTCTTGGACAGTGACGTGAGAGCCTCGCTCGCGGAAGCCAAGGAGATCGTCGCGATCGGCACGGCCTCCCAGGAGGGCCAAGCTGCCAACGAAGTCGAGCGCGCGCGCAAGCGAGCCTTGAAGACTGCCGAATTTGCCAAAGAGACGACGTTTGATTGGGTGCCGCTTTGGGCCCTCAATCTTGGCCAGTACCGCGACCCGTGTGCCGCATGCGAAACCGTGGGCACGAGCTGGCAGCGGCCGTTCATTGTCGTTGCGGTTAAGGAATTGGAGGACGGCGCCGTGCTGGGCGAGGCGCTTGCCGACGCCATGACGGGCAAGGACCAACTGCCGAGCCCAGCTTCCTATTCCGCGTACGAAATCAGCCGTATCCGATAAAGCGCTGGAGAACGACGTATGACTCGCTCGCTGGCGCGTGACACGAAATGGGGCATCGGTATCGCAGCCGTGTTGATGGTTGCTGCCGTGACCGCTGGTATGTCGAGCGCCGATGCGCGCGCACGCGGTGAGGGGCTGTCCTGTAATTTCCGCCATACCTGCGCGCGCGGACTGTTTTGCGAGCCCTCCCAACCCGGCCGCTGTGCGCCGCGCAAGCGCAGCGGGACCTGCCAGCCGCGGCCGGACGTGTGCCCCATGATCTATGCTCCCGTATGTGGCTGCGACGGCAAGACCTATGGCAATGACTGCGAGCGACGCGGGGCGGGCGTCGCGTTGCGCCACAACGGCCCCTGCCGCTAGCACAATGGTACGTCTCATGCGCGCCGTTAAAGCCCATTGATCGGTTGGCGCGTGCGGTGTAGCCCGGCGCTGCAGTCAAACAAGCAACCCACTCCACCGGTCAAAGCCAGGATCTTCAGAACTCATGGGTTTCAAGCTGGGCATCGTCGGCTTGCCGAACGTGGGCAAGTCGACCCTGTTTAATGCACTGACACAGACGGCAGCCGCCGAGGCCGCCAACTATCCGTTCTGCACAATTGAACCGAATGTCGGGGAAGTCGGTGTTCCGGACCCGCGGCTCGAAAAGTTAGCGCAGATCGCCAACTCCGCCGAGATGATCCCAACGAGGCTCACCTTCGTCGACATCGCTGGATTGGTACGCGGCGCCTCGCGCGGTGAAGGGCTCGGCAACAAGTTCCTGTCCCACATCCGCGAGATGGATGCCATCGCGTATGTGCTGCGCTGTTTCGAAGACGACGACATCACGCATGTCGAAAACCGCGTCGATCCGATCGCCGATGCCGATACGGTCGAAACGGAATTGATGCTTGCCGACTTGGAGAGCCTGGAGAAACGAGCGGGCACAATCGAGAAGAAAGCGCGTTCGGGCGACAAGGATGCCAAGGCTCAGCTTGCTGTCATGGAGCCCGCGTTGGAGGCGCTGCGTGCGGGTCGGCCTGCGCGAGCCGCCCGTATCGCTGAGGAAGATCGCCCCGCCTTCGCAGCCTTGCAATTGCTCACCGCGAAGCCCGTGGTCTACGTTTGCAACGTCGACGAAGGTTCTGCCGCTACGGGCAATGCTCTATCGGCAAAGGTTGCCGACCGCGCGCAGGCGGAAGGTGCAGCTGTCGTCATCATTTCGGCGAAGATCGAATCGGAACTTGCCGGCATGGCGCCGGAAGAGCGCGCCGAGTTTTTAGCTGCCATGGGGCTTAACGAGCCCGGTCTCAATCGCCTGATCCGCGCGGGGTACGCGCTGCTTGATCTCGTCACCTACTTTACGGTCGGTCCCAAGGAGGCCCGCGCCTGGACCATCCATCGCGGCACCCGCGCGCCTCAGGCCGCGGGCGTCATCCATTCGGATTTCGAAAAGGGCTTCATACGAGCAGAGACCATCGCGTATGAGGATTATGTGGCGCTGGGCGGAGAGCAGGGCGCGAAGGATGCCGGCCGAATGCGGCTCGAGGGTAAGGAATACGTTGTGAAGGACGGCGATGTGATGCATTTCCGCTTCGCCAACTGACCTGCGCGAGAGATGATGGAACAGGCTATGCCCGACACGTCCCTGCCAATGACGAGCGACACCCCACCAGACCGACTGTCTGTCGATCCGGCAAGCCCGTACTACGACGAGGCCGTTCTCGCGCGCGATGTCGGGATCCGCTTTAACGGTGCGGAAAAGACCAACGTCGAGGAGTATTGTGTGAGCGAGGGTTGGATCCGCGTGGCGGCCGGAAAATCCAAAGATCGCTTTGGCCGTCCCATCACGTTGAAGCTCAAAGGCACCGTTGAACCCTACTTCCGCACCAGTGGGACCTGAAATCCTCAACGTCAGATGCCTAAAGCGTCCATGACAATATTCTGTGCTTCACGTGCGGACGGTGACCATGGAGCGACATGCGAGGCAAACAGTGTCGCTTCCGATTTCAGAATGAGGCCGTCGTCCAGCACGCGCAGCCCGTTCGCAGCAAGAGTCGCGCCGGTCGTGGTGATATCAACGATAAGGTCGGCCGTGCCGGCCGCAGGAGCGCCCTCAGTCGCGCCCAGGCTCTCGATCAACCGATAGTCGGTCATGCCTTTGAGCGCAAAAAATCGCCGCGTTGTGTTGACGTACTTGGTGGCAACGCGCAGCCATCTTCCGTGCTCATGATGGAACGAACCTGATATTTCTTCTAAATCGGCCATGTTGCGCACATCGATCCAGAAGTCCGGTATCGCCGTCACGACATCGGCATGACCGAAACCCAGCGGCTTTAATACGCTTACACGGCTTTCTGCATCCGACATCTGCTCGCGGACAAGATCAAGCCCAGTGATGCCCATGTGCGCCCGGCCGGTCTTTAAGTTCCACGCGATCTCAGAGGCCGAGATGTAAGTGATCTCGATATTTGGAATTTGCGCAATCTCGCCGCGATAGCCCCGCTCATTACCGACCTTACGCAAGGTCAGCCCCGCGGCGGCGAACAGTTCGACCGATTGTTCCATGAGCCGCCCCTTTGAGGGTATGGCGATGATGAGACTCTCGGTCATGCCGCTCCTCCTTCGACGACCGACAGCAGTCGCTCGGTGTGAATGGCTGCTCCAACGGCTGGAATGTCCTGCGCGCTGCCGACGGCCCGCATAAGCGCATCGTACCGGCCGCCGCCGGCCAGCGGGCTCTGCGGTCCAAGATCCCGCGCGACGATCTCGAAGACGAAGCCCGTGTAATACTCCAGTTGCCGGCCAAACTGGGCCGAGAACTCAGCGTGGACGACATCGACACCCAAATCAGACATGAGTTGCAAGCGGCGATGGTAAGCGTCCAGTGCGGGCGTCAAGACGCCTCCTTTGTCGCGCAACAGATCCTTGAGGCTTGCACCAGCCGCGCGCGCCGGCCCGGAAATCGCAAGATAGCGCTCGATCAATGTGACAGCTT
>JAKALI010000229.1 GCA_021813195.1 Pseudomonadota bacterium | reverse complement strand
TCTGTCCTTTCTCCCAGGCAAGGAATTCCGCATCGCGGTAGGCTGGTTTTCAATGCGATCACGAGCCGCGCCTACGGGAATCATGACGAATGGCACTCACCCCGAGCGCTCACAGACCAAACCTATGCACGGAGTGCATACGCTATTCGGGCAATATTCGTACGGGGTGATAGCTGAGCGCCAGGCGCGCGTCAGCAGCCCAGGCTTCGACGGATGCCTTTTGCGTTGGTATATTGCTATTTACAATCATGAGTAAATTAACTCATAATATGCCATGTACCGTCGTCCTATCGGAGAAACTGTCTGCCTCCGTTTGGCGGAGGCGCCGCGCCACATGCAAATCCTGGCAGGACCGCGCCAGGTAGGCAAGACAACGCTTGTCCGCCAGATCCTGGCGGACCGCGACGCAACTTCCGCGACCTACGTCTCCGCCGACCCCGCTTCCTCCTCCATGGCGCTTGGCAGCCAAGGTTTTTCGGCCTCGGCGGTCGCACCTTCAAACGCCAGCGAGATCAGTGCAGCGTGGCTCACCGATCAATGGCAACGTGCAGTTACGGCGGCCCGCGATTGGACGGCGCGCCAGGATTCGCGCGGCCTACGATCGTCACGCTACCTCCTTGTCGTCGACGAGGTTCAAAAGGTTCCTAACTGGTCCGAGGCCATCAAGGGGCTTTGGGATGCGAACATGGGCAGCCCGCAGCCCTTGCACGTAATGCTGCTGGGCTCTTCGCCGCTGCTCATGCAGAAGGGACTTTCAGAAAGTCTTGCCGGTCGATTCGAACTGATCCGGATGTCGCACTGGTCATACGAGGAAATGAACGATGCGTTCGGGCTGAATCTCGATCAGTTCATCTATTTCGGGGGATTCCCCGGTAGCGCGGCCTGGATCCATGACGAAGCGCGCTGGCGCAACTACGTTGCCGACAGCCTGATCGCTCCAAGCATCGAGAAAGATATCCTCCACATGACGCGCGTTGACCAACCGGCGCTGCTGAAGCAACTCTTCGAGGTCGGCTGCTCGTATTCCGGCCAGATCGTCGCCCTGGACAAGGTTCTCGGCGTGCTGAAGAGCAAAGGAAACACCGTCACGCTTTCCCGTTACCTGGACCTTCTTGACATGGCCGGATTGTTGCGCGGATTGCTCAAGTACTCCGACCACGAAGTGCGTCGGCGGCGGTCTCCGCCCAAGTTCCAGGTCCGCAACACTGCCCTCATCAGTGCAATGGGCGGGTACAGCTTCGATGAAGCGCGCGCGGACCGCAGCCATTGGGGGCGTCTTGTCGAAAGCGCGGTCGGCGCGCACCTGTGCAATGCCGCTGACGCGAACATGAAGGTGCACTATTGGCGGGAAGGATCTCTCGAAGTCGATTTCGTCGTAGGCAACGGCAAGCGGCTCGTTGCAATCGAGGTAAAGAGCGGAAGGGCCGCGGGCGCAATGCCCGGGTTGAAGGAGTTCTCGCAACGTCACCGCGGTTGCCGCGTTCTGGTGGTCGGAGGCGAGGATCTTCCGGTGGGCGAGTTTCTGCGTTATTCCCCGTCACATTGGCTTGATTGAAGGGACGGCGTGGACACAAGCCCCCCTCTTCTAGTTCCCCGCCGGGCGGTGGAGCTTTCCCCCGATTCTCGCGGAACACCGCAGCCCCTTAGCGCCTGGCGCGGAGCTGGCGCCTACGTTCTTCTGGGGGAACCGGGCGCCGGAAAGACGAAGGCGTTTGAGGTCGAGGCGCGTGAAACGGAAGGGGAGTATACGAGCGCTCGGGATTTCATCACGCTGCGATCCCGGAGGTTCAAAGCCGACGCGCCGATCTTCGTTGATGGACTGGACGAGATCCGGGCTGGATCCGTGTCCCATCGCGTGCCCTTGGACGATATCCGGAGGCGCCTTGACGAGTTGGGGCGCCCCGCGTTTCGCCTTTCCTGTCGAGAAGCGGACTGGAGAAGCGTAGTCGATCGCGAGAGCCTGAAGGCGGTGGCGCCGAAAGGCGAGCTAGCCGAACTTCATCTCCAAGAGCTCGATGACGCAGATATTCTAGACGTACTGCGCAGCCTTTGCGTCGAGCACCCGGAGAAATTCCTGACAGCATCGGAGCACCATGGTGTCCGTCCGCTGCTCGGGAATCCGCTGTTATTACACCTGATCGTCAAGGCAGTTGAAACACGCGACAACCGTTGGCCGGCCAGCCGGAGTGCCATTTATGAGATGGCATGCGAGCAGCTTGCTATCGAATACAACGAGGAGCATCGCGCTGAGCGCCGCCTGAACCAGCCTTCGATCGACCGCATGCTGGAGGACGCAGGACTAATGTCCGCGCTGTGCCTGCTCGCCGGCATTCCCGGGTTTTCGGACAAAGCCGATGCAGACCGAGATCATGCAGTGCTCATCGATACGTTACCAGGTGCGCTGGGCATCGAGAATCCACGCGCGGCACTGAACAGCAAGATCTTCGTGGTGGACGGCAATCGACGCGTTCCGCGCCACCGAACCATCGCCGAGTTCCTGGCAGCGGGCGCTATTGCGGCGCGGATCAAGGGTGGACTGCCCATTAAGCGCGTTCTTGCTTTGATGAGCGGAGGGGATGGCGGAATAGTGGATCCTCTGCGCGGTTTGCACGCCTGGCTTGCCACGCGTTGCGAGCCGGAGCGCCCGGCGCTGATCGATCGCGACCCGCTCGGCGTTGTTCTGTACGGCGATCTGAAGCTGTTTTCAACGGAAGAGAAGAAGCGGGTTTTGCATGCACTGCACCGGGAGGCGCAGCGCTTTGCGTGGTTCCGCAAAGACCATTGGGAGGCTCACCCGTTTGGCGCTCTCGGAACGTCGGACATGGCCGCCACGTTTCACGACCTGTTAACCATGCCGGATCGCTCGCTGCCACACCAGTTGCTGCTTGGCTGCGTGCTCGACGCGATCAAGCATGGTGAGCCGATGCCAAATCTGGTGCCCAAACTCAGGGCAATCATTCTGGACCCGAGCTTCGGCGCAGACACCCGGCTCGCCGCCATGGATGCCTGGATGGCCCAGCCGGAGCCGGACTTGGCGGCGGCCCGCGCAATGCTCGATGGCATCGAATCGGGCGCAGTCTCGGACCCCGACGATCAACTAGCAGGCCGGCTGCTCGACAAGCTCTATCCGGAAGTCGTCACACCGAGGGAGATTGCCAAGTATTTTCGCGCGCCGAAAGCCGAGTCGTTTTATGGGTCATATAAGCACTTCTGGAGCCGGAATTTTGTCGACCGCACTCCGCCGGAAGGCCTGCGTGACCTCATGGACTCGTGGACGAACTCGCCGAAGCACTTCGACGACATCCAGTCCGGGTTCATCCAGCATCACATTGTGGGCGCCTTGTTGGCCGCCGCGCTGGAGGCGCACGGCGACGTTGTCCCGATCGAAACGCTGCACAGATGGTTTGGCATCGAGGTTGACGAGCACGGTATATCACGTCTGCCCGACGACGATGCGCGGGGCGCACGAAACTGGCTTAGCACGAGGCCGTCGAAACTCAAGGCGCTCGTCGCCTACGGCTGGACGCGGGTTCGAACAGATGGCACAAGCGGCCGGAGGTTTTTCTGGGAAAGTGAGGAGCGAACGCTAAGGGCATCACGCCCTGCCGATTGGTATGCATGGTTGCTCGACCAAGCCGCCGTAACCGACGACGAAGAACTCGCGCGGTACTGCTTCAACGATTCAGCGTATGTCGCCCTCAATCCGCGGCCGGATTTCACCTTGGGCATGGAGGCGGTCGAAGAATGGGTGAGAATGAACCGGGACAAATGGCCAACGGCGGAAAAGTGGCTGGAGGACGCGTGGTCGGAATCCCTGGATGATTGGAAAGGCGAGGAGAAAAAGCGGCGGGCCAAGTACGAGACCGAGAGAGAGGTTGTGCGGCGGGAGCGTCGCCGTTACATCGAGCCCCACCTTGCATCAATAGAAGTGGGCAGCGCGCCGGCAGGGCTGATGCACCAGATTGCCTTGGCCTACGACAGCCGCTACACCGATATTCACGGCGACACGCCGGCCCTACGGGTCCAGGATTTTCTTGGCGGGACCATCGAGGAGGCGAAGTCGGCGATACGCGGGCTGGAGGCGACGCTGGCACGCGCAGACCTTCCCGACGTTGACGACATACTCAAGACGGATCTCGCGGGCCGCTCGCACTACATTCGCCCCGCCTGCCTGCGGGGTGCCTCGCTCGCCTTCGAGTGCAATCCGAACGTTATCTTGAGTTGGCCGGACAGTCTGGTGCGCAAGCTTGCCGCGTTCTGGCTGACCGACGGTGTCGGCGATCAACCCGAATGGTTCTCCATGATGGCGGCAACGCGACCGGCCGTCGTCGCGCCAGTGCTGGAGAAGTACGTGGTGCAGACCATACGGCGCCGGCCGGAGACAAGCGTGACCGGGCTTTGGCCGCTGGCGCGGGAGGACCGCTACGCGGATCTCGCCCGCCTGATCGTGCCCGCGATATTGCGCGCGTTCCCGGTTCGGGCGAACGAAAAGCAACTGCGAATTCTAAACGCAGAGCTGTTGCCGGCCGCCATGCGCTACCTTTCGTCAAAGGAACTCACGACGCTCCTCGCTGAGCGCACAGCTCTGAAGAGCCTCGATGTCGCGCAGCGCATCGCGTATCTGGTTGCCGGGCTCGGTATCGATAGCGAAGGCTGTTCCCGCAGGCTGCTCAAAATGATCGGGGCAAGCGAGTCTCGTGCCGCGCATGTGGGACGAGCGCTCGGTTGGCAGGGCGAACGAACTAAGAACACTACTCCTTTACCCGTTCGGGTGGCTGGCCGTCTGATTGAGTTAGTCGCACCACACACCCCCCCTGAATATCCCACAGGCGCGCACTGGGTCGGGGACGCCGAGCACAGGCGGGACTGGGTAAGTCAACTCATCAATCAGCTTGCATCCGCCGCGTCGGTCGAAGCAACGGACGAGATCGCGCGTCTCGCGGGGGCGCGAACGCTGACGCGGTGGAAACCTGCGCTAGAGAGCGCCGCGTTCGACCAGTCGCGAGCGATGCGCGACGCCACGTTTAGGCAGGCAAGCGTTGAGGACGTCGCCAATGTCTTGGCGAACAAAGCCCCGGCGAACCCCCGCGATCTGGCTGCGCTCATCCTGGACCATCTGCGGAATCTCGAAGCGCGTTTACATGGCGACGACACGAATGGACTGCTGCTGTTCCGGCGCGACGACCGGAGAACGCCGAAGACTGAAAACGAGTGTCGGGACGCCCTGCTCTACCGCATGCGCGACCGGCTGCTCGATCTAGGCGTTAATCTGGAGAAGGAAGGCCAAGCCTCGCACGACTCCAGAGCAGACCTGCGCGCGGAATCGTTGCAGGCAGGTCGGCGGTTCACGGTCCCCATCGAAATCAAGAAGGAAGATCATCGTGAACTGTGGTCGGCGTGGCGCACGCAGTTGCGTACCTATACGCTCGACCCTGCGTCCGGTGGCGTAGGTATCTATCTAGTGCTGTGGTTCGGCCTGAAAGCAAAGGCTATGCCGGAGGGAGAGCGACCGTCAACGCCACAGCAACTGATCGAGCTGCTTTCCGCGATGGTGCCCGAGGAAGATCAATTCCGGGTGCACGTAGCGGTGCTCGATCTTTCAATTGCGATGGGATCCTCGCCCCTGCACAGATCTTCTGCGACTTCGGTCGCCTGACGTCGATACACAGTTCGCTGTGCGGACGACATGGCTTCGCGGTAGCCATGCGCATCGGCCCGCTGAAGCACTTCTTGGCGCCCGGCTAACGCCAAACGTAATTCGCTGCAATGCCGGCAAAAATGACGCCGCCGACCCAGTTGTTGTGCAGGAAAGCCTTGAAGCAGCCCTCGCGTCCGCGAGCGCGTATCAGCGTGTAGTGGTACAGCATCAGCAGCGCGGCGGTGGCAAGGCCGAGGTAGAAGTACAGGCCGAAATGCAGGCGCAGACCTATCGACGCCAGCACCGCGAGCATGGCCGCGTAGCACAGCATCACCGCGGCGACGTCGTAGCGCCCGAACAGAATGGCGGAGGTTTTGATGCCGATCTTGAGGTCGTCGTCGCGGTCCACCATCGCGTACTCGGTATCGTAGGCGAGAACCCAGAATATATTCGCCAGCAGCAGCCACCGGCACAAGGGCGGCAGAAGATTGGACACCGCCGCGAACGCCATCGGGATGCCGAAGCCGAAAGTCACGCCCAGATAGGCCTGCGGAATCGAGAGGAAGCGCTTGGTGAACGGATAACTGGCGGCGAGCGCGAGCGCGACGAAGGACAGCGCGAGCGCGAACTTGTTCAGCGCGAGCACCAGGCAGAACGCAGCCAGCGTCAGAGCCGCGGCCAGCCACAGCGCTTCTTTCACGCTCACCAGGCCGGCGGCGAGCGGACGCTCCCTGGTGCGCTTGACGTGCGCGTCGAAGTTGCGGTCCGCGAGGTCGTTCATGACGCAGCCCGCGGAGCGCATCAGCAGCGTGCCGAGGCAGAAGATCCAGGTCATCATCCATCCCGGCCGGCCGCCGGAGGCGATCCACAGCGCCCACAAGGTCGGCCACAGCAGCAGCAGCGTGCCTATGGGCTTGTCCAGCCGCATCAGCTTTTCGTAGAGCGTGAGCCGCTGCTTAATCTGCGCGAGATCCATGTCCTCAAACCTTCATCAATTCGCTTCTTCCGGCGAGCCAGCGCGCGAGGTGGCGCTGCGCGTGCTCGGGATGCAGCCGCAGCAGCCGCGGCGCAAGCTCGCGCACCGACTCGAGCAA
>JAKALI010000228.1 GCA_021813195.1 Pseudomonadota bacterium | reverse complement strand
CGGCCCGCGTTCCTCAACAACCTTGCGATCGAGCGCGATCACGATCAGCGCCAGTTCGCCATCGTCGGATAGGAATTTTCCCTTAACGATGTCATTGGATTTCAGCGCCGAAATCATCTCGGCATAGGCTGCGGGATCCTCCGGCAATTCGTCAGGCACGACAGGTGCGGCGTAGCCGGTCGCGTCTGGCTTGGCGCGAGCGGACAACATGGAGACCAGCCCGTTGACCCCGTCGGCAAGCTGCAATTCGACGACCGTCCGCTGGAGCGCTTCCAAACCCGAGCGCTCAAGCAGGTTCTTGCCATCGACGGTCACGAGAACATCGTACTCGCTCGACGGAAAGCGCCGGTCGATTTCTTCGTACTGAGCGAACTCGGGAGTATCGGAGCGGAATAATTCCGACAAGCTATCGTCCACCTTGAGCCGCATCAGCCCAAGCCCGGCCAACAGCGACACTAGAACAATGACGAGCAGGGAGACGCTCGGCGCGGCGAGTGCAATCAGGCCGAGTTTTTCCAGCCCGAACGAAAACCGGAACGACCGGCTCGGCCCACCATCCTCGCTTCTCAAGAGCCTCTCCCCGGAGGTAGCAGCCACACCCGCCCCCGCGGAGTGACCCATTGACGACCCGACACGACGCGTGGAGCCGTCATTTTGTGGAATTTGACAGGGCACACGGTCCGTGGACACGCAGAATCACAGCCACGGACGCTCCATGGTTGCACCGCGACCCAAGCTAGGGCAAGAGTCCGAATGTACCTCGCGAGCCCATTCGGCCTCGCCCAACCCGCCCCACGCGGAAAGGTTGTGGCGGACCAGCCGTCAATTCTGCCAGCGCGACACGATCGCAGCCATGTCGGGACGCTCGCGATCATCAGGACGCTCGCGCGGAGTGCCGATGTGAATGAACCCGGCGATCCGTTCCTTGGACTCCAAACCGAACGCAGCCCCAAATTTTGCGTTGTATGCCACCCATTCCGTGACCCAGCACGTGCCGTACCCCAAGGCGTTAGCCGCAAGGCACAAATTGAATGCCGCCGCCCCCGCCGAAAGCACCTGCTCCCACTCCGGCGCACCGCGCGTCTCAACAACCCGGGACACGACGGCGACGACCAACGGCGCTCGTTGGAACCGCGACGCCTCGGTTTCGAGCCGGACCCTTGAGGGAGGTTCGCCCTCCTCCTCGCGGCAGATTTGGGCTGCGATCGCACCGAGCCGCGCCCGCGCTTCGCCTTCCAGGATGACGAACCGCCATGGCACGAGCTTCTTGTGGTCGGGCACGCGCGCGGCGATGGTGAGGATCAAGTCGAGTTCAGTCGGCGACGGCGCGGGTTCGACCAGCATGTCCGGCTTCACGGAGCGGCGTGTTTTGAGAAGTTCAAGGATCGGATTGTTCGTCTCTCGGTTCATGGGGCGTCATTCTCCGTCGCTGCGCCACCGTTGGCGGGCGCTCGTGCGTGCCATGCACTACCCCAGACCTCGCAATTTGGTAAACTTCCACCGACTCCTTGCCGCCCGTCCCAATCGGGACCTAGGACATTGATCCGCGATGACACTCTCCCTCCGTCAGGCAAAAATCGCTTCTGTTTTCGGCCTGTTAGCGCTTCTAAGCGCTCAACTCGCCTCTCTCGCGGGCTCGGCGCACGCCCGGCAAGCCAGTGCGACCCCGACCGTCGTCTTTCTGGTGGACGGTTCGGGCTCGATGTGGGGCAAAATGGAGGGCGACAGCGCGGTCAAGTTTTACGCGGTGCGCGACGTGTTACGCGACTTGCTCGCGCGTGCGCCAAACACGGCGCGCCTCGGCTTCGCGTCATACGGACATCGTCGAAAAGGCGATTGCTCCGACGTGGAAATCATCACGCCGGCTGAAGTCGGCGCAGCAGTGCGTGTGGCAGAAGCCTTGGAGCGATTGAACCCCAGGGGCAAAGGCCCTGTCGCGCAGGGGTTGCGCGAAGTCGCCGGCACGTTCGGTCCCCAGGATACGGGGCACATCGTCTTGATCCACGACAACGCGGATAATTGCCATCAGGACGTTTGCACGGCCGCCGCCGACATTGCGAAAAATCACCCGCAAGTGGCGGTTCACGTCGTGGGGCTCAGCCTGCCAGAGATCGAGCACAAGCGCATGCAGTGCGTGAGCGCGACCACCTCGGGACGTCATCTGCGCGTTACCAATCAGACCGAAATGGCCGACGCTTTGAAACAAATTTTTGAGCTCACCCACCTCACGCCCGACAGCGCACCTGCATTGGCCGATGCGCTCAAGCCCTCGGCCGAACCGACGTCCCCGGCCAAAGGTGCGCCAGGCGTGCGTTTGACGGCAGCACTCGCCGAGGGCGGCCCGATGATCGACGCACCCTTGCGTTGGATGATCTCAAAGGACGGCGCTTCCTCCGGCGATGCGCCGATTGTGGAACGCAAGTCGGCTGAGATCAACGAGGCGCTGCCACCGGGCCGATATCGCGTCGCTGTTAGCCACGGTCTGGTGACACGCCAAAGAGAAATTGAGGTTGGTGCGGAAGGACCCGCACAGGCGCGCATCAATCTGGATGCTGGCGTGTTGAGCTTTGCAGCATCGGCGTCCAAACTCGGCGACAAACTCAATGCGCCTATTGTCACGTTGTTCGCCCTGGACGGACAAGGTCCCGCCCCAGAACGCCCAATTTGGATCGGCCGCCAGTCGTCCGGGGACTTGATCGTAGCGAAGGGAACCTACATGCTCCGCGTGGCAGACGGTCTTGCGTCGGCCACAACCAAAGTGGACGTCGCGGCGGGCGACAGCGTTCGCCGAGACGTGGTGTTGGATACTGGCCTATTAGAACTCAGCGCTGTTCAGGCGCAAGGCGGATTGCCCGTTGCCGACGCGGTGTTCGTAATCGAGGTGGACGATGTCGATTCCCCGGTCGGCCGCCGCGAAATCGCCCGATCTGCCGCGCCGACCCCGCGTTTCACACTTCAGGCCGGAACCTATTACGTGACAGTCCAGCGTGGCATGGCGGCCACCCGTGAACGCGTGGCGGTGTCGAGCGGGGATATGGTCAAACACATGATGGTGCTGCCGGTCTCCCGGCTCACGGTGAACCCGTCTTTGGCTGGCATGGCACGTCCGTCGGAGACGCCAATCATCACGCGAATCACGCAAGCGGATGGGGACTTGCGGCCGGTCGGCTACAGCACCGCGGTCGCACCGACGTTCCAGTTGGGGCCGGGACGCTACAAAATCGAAGCGCAACTGGGTGCCACGAACGTCAAGTCAGCCATGGTTTTCAACTTGAAGGACAGCGATGACAAAACGGTTGAATTGCAATTGCCGGTGAGCGAACTGACCATCGACGCCTCGGCAGCATCGAGATCGGAGGCCGGTGCGCGCGCCGCAATCCGCGACGCCCAGGGCCGCACGGTCTGGCGGTCTCACCCCGGTCGACCTTTCAGAGCACTCTTGGCTCCCGGCCGCTATACACTCCTGGTGGAACAGGCCGCCCAGCGAAACGAGCAAACGATCACGCTCGGCCTAGGCGACCGCCATACGATCTCTCTCCGCGCCGAACCACCTGCGCGGTGAACATTGATGAAGCCCACCTTGCCACTTGACCGGGCGATCCGTTTTGCCACACTGCGACCATGCTGCCGGCGATAACGGGGTTCAAGGCTCGATGGGCCTGCGGTCAATTCCTTACAGCGCAGCGCGACGTGAACGACCCATGGTGAGGCATCGTCAAATCTCCACGTTCCTGCGAGCGACCACCTTGATTGCGCTCGTGCTCGCAATTTCTAGCGCAGGTCAGGCTCTGGGTCAGTCATCGCCAGCGCTTGAAGCCGGCAGAGATTGGAGCACGCAAGCACCTGACGTTGCACCTGATGCCGCGCAACGCCAAGACAACAACACGACGATCATCCCCCGCGCACTCGACTTACAGGGCACGAAGGAGCGAGACGGACAGCAAGCCGTGCCTGTCCAGCTCGTCGCCCTTTTGACAGCGGACGGACAGCGCATCGATCAGGGGATCATTTGGCGCGTCTATCGGGGCCCGAGCGGGGATCAGTCGCGGGCCAGCGCGTTGCACACCATTCGCCAACCCGCGCCCGTCACGCAACTGCCACCGGGTGACTATGTGGTCAACGCGGCGTTCGGCCGAGCGCATCTGACCCGTCGGATCAAAGTCACGGAAAGACCCGCAAACCAGCCCCAGATCGAGACTTTCGTGCTGAACGCTGGAGGACTGCGCGTCGTGACGATGGCCGGCGGAAAACCCATCAGCGGCAGCGTAACGTTCGACATCTATGCCGACCGTGATCAGACCGACAGCCGACACCTTGTGATGGCAGGAGCAAAGCCGGGATTGATTATCCGCCTCAACGCCGGGCTTTATCACATCGTTTCGACTTATGGCGATGCTAACGCCGTTGTGCGCAGTGATGTGACCGTCGAGGCAGGAAAGCTGACCGAAGCAACCGTCGTCCACACCTTTGGCAAAGTCAGCTTCAAGCTCGTTGCGCGTGCCGGCGGTGAGGCCCTGCCCGACACGCAATGGAGCATCCAAACCCCTGACGGCCAAGTCATCAAAGAAACCGTCGGCGCACTACCGACGCACAGCTTGGCACCTGGACGCTATGTGGTGGTTGCAAAATCCCAAGGCAAAGTTTTTCGTCAAGAATTCATTGTCCAGGACGGAAAGGCAAAGGACGTTGAGATTATCCTGCAGTGACATCAATCCGTCGTCGCGCGGTGGCGGCACAGACGTCTCAAAATCCGGTCAGGAACCAATCGGTCGGACAACGCTGACGGCGCATGTATTCGCTGGCACGATCGCTTTCCGTCCTAAGACCCGCCTCTTGGAACAGCATTCGCGCTAATTGCCAGTGCTCGCACGCGGTCGTCATGTCGCCGTGAGCGGCGGCAAGTTCAGCGAGCTCCATGCGCGCTTCGGCATGCAAGTCCCGCCGCCCCGCCTGAGTGGCGGCGACGACGGCTTGCTTCAGCAGTGCGAGCTCCTCCGCATGCAAATCATCACTTGATCTTGATGGCGGCTGGGGTCGCCCGCTCGGATCGCCGCTACGTCGCATCCGTACGAGTGCCAGAGCCTCGCGGCACACGGCAGACAAATCTCCGGCTGCGTCCGCAACGGCGAGGCGCTGTCGGTGCACGAACTCTGCATTGTGCACCCCGGCTGTGAACCCGCCTGTGAGCGAGTGGGTGCCCGTGAGCGTAGGCGGTGGCGGCGATGGCGCTTGACCCGATGGCCAAAGATTAGCAAGGGAAACAGAGCTCGGAGCGCCTGATGCGGCCTGGTCTGCAATCCTTTCTGTGACATTAACGCCCGCGCAGAATAATCGCTCGGGATCGGGTGCTGGCGTTTCAGGGGGCCTGGGCTTTGAAAGCGGGATGCGAAGCGGTCGCGTCTCCCGCCACACCACCAGCCCAACCCCGAGCCAAGCCAACACGAGCAGTGCCGTTCCGATGTCGACATCAACGTTCAAAAGACTGTTCATCGATCCCGCATCCTTCACGCGGCCCAAGCTGGCGCCTCACCCTTCGAGGAACCCCTCAGAACGCCGGCGCCGCCAGCAGCCCGCCTCCACTCCACAGGTTGTTGCGCCCGCGCGACAACTTGAGCTGGGACTGCTCACCCAAGGTGCGCTCGTAAATGTCCGCGTAATTGCCCACCTGTTCCACGACGCGGTGCACCCAGCCTTCCATCAGCCCCACAGCCAAGCCGGCCGTACCGTCGAGAAAGCGATTGATCTGCGACGATTCTTGGATCTGACGCTTCTCATTCACGTTGGCTGTCGAAAGACCCAGCTCCTCGGCCCGGATCAGAGAAAACAGCACCCATCGCACGATCGTAAACCATGCGTCATCACCTTGGCGCACCATGGGACCTGACATATCCAAAGATAGCAGTTCCGGGAGCAGCACATGGTCCATGGGGGTGTGCATCCGACTGCGCTCAATCGCCAGTCGAATGACGGGCCCACTCATAGCCGTGCATTGGCCCTCGATGTAGGCTTTGATTTGATTTTCCCACTTGTCGGCAACAATCAAATTCACGCGCATCAGACGTTGCCCAAAATAATCATTGAGCGTCTGCACGAAGCTACTGCCGGATGCGACGCAAATCGTGGACCCGGACAATTCCAGGACGCTGCCGATACCAAATGACCTCTTGATCAGAATGCCCTGTCCGTCGTGTAATAAAACACCGACCGCGCGCATTCCGAGTTCTCCCTCGCGCGCGAACGTCCAAGCCAACCCGCCGAGGAGCACGTCGACGTCGCCAGCGTTCAGGGCTTTCGCACCATCGGTGCGCGCGATTGCCCGAAACTTGACGGCGGATTTGTCACCAATGACGGCCGCGGCCAGTGCGGTGCAGAATTCGACATCGATCCCCGTCCATCGGCCGCTCTGATCTGTCTGCGAAAATCCGGTCTGACCTTCCGCGACGCCGCACACGATGTGGCCGCGCTCGCGGACGGCCTCTAGGATGCCCGCCTGCGCCGCACTCATAAAGGCGAGCAGCACAATGAACAGCGTACCTGTCCGTAGCCCGCGGTCGCTCATCAAGCCTGAGCGCTGCGCGGCGCTCTTAATCGAGTTTGCTCTCATCGCTACGTTTGGTCCGAAACGTTCGACGCAATGCCCCTCGCGCCGCAACACATCAATTCATGCAGCCCATCAGCCGAGTCCATGCAAGCGTCAGAGCCCGATCGGACCGAGCCTAGCAGCGCACACATTCGGCC
>JAKALI010000004.1:15493-30667 GCA_021813195.1 Pseudomonadota bacterium | reverse complement strand
GTGCAGGATCGGCCGCACCCCGTTTGCGGGCTCCAGATCGAAGCGAATGCTGTGGCCCGCTGCAGAATATTCGTAAGCTTCGGGCCACCCTTCAAGGCCTGGGATGACTTTCATCCGATCGGGCCGCAAGACGTACAATTCGCGGATCTCGCCGCCGATGCCGACGGCTTCGACGTAGGCGTTGCCCGAGACCAGCAGATATCCGTACCAGGCCTCGAAGAAATCCGCCGATGTCTGCTCCGGATTGGGATTGGCGATGAGGTCGAGCAGAGGATGGTGATCGTGTTCGTGGCCGCTTTCATAAAGCAAGAGTGGAATATTGGCGGCAGCTTCCGCGATCATACGCACAGAGCGATACACGATCGGGTTCTGCATGAAGCCCTCGCGGGCGAAGGCCTGATAGTCGCGCGGCGTCCACACCGGTCGCCCAAGCGTTTCGAATGCGAGTAGGGCCCCAGTCCGGCTTGCTTTTGCCTCGCCGCCAGAGAAGACAAAGGACGACCAGAGCCGCCTCAGCGCGTCACGTGAGATCATGTGCTGATCCTTGTCTCAATTCGCGTTTGCGACGTCAAAGCGCGCGCCGTTACAGCCAGCGCAGCGCAGGGCGCGCATCTTGGTGCAGAATGAGGTCTGTTAGGGCCCACACCAGCGCATCCAATCGGTCGGGACTACGGCCTGAAGCGCGCCCATCCGTCGCGAAGGCGAGCATTTCGCGCTCCAATTCGGCAAAGCGGCCAACGTGCGCGACACGGCCCTCCGCATAAAGAGAGGCAACAGGCTCCGCCCGCAGCCACTTGCCGCGTGAGGCCCGCACCGTGCGCACCGGAACTCGATCATCGATCTGACGCAAGACCTCCACGACGAGATCCCCACCCTGATTAACTTCGGCCACGATGCGATCGGCTTTGAATTCGAGATATGCCCCAACAACCTCTCGCGCCCACTCATTCGGTGCCCGTCCTGAAAGCGATCGATCGGCCAAGACATACCCACGGTTGTCCGCGCCCAAACCCGCCACCACAATCCCACACGCATCCGAACGCGCTGTGGATGTCACCGGGGGATCGACGGCCACAACGAGTCGCATCAGGTCTGGCGCAACCTCGACGCGATGCTGCTCGATCCAATCACGTCGCCATAGGGCGGCGCCATCATCCTCGACAATCTCCCCTAACAACTCCTGCCGACCCAGCACCGATCCGGCGTAACGGCGCTCCATCTCCGCGATGAAGCCCGGTGCGAGGTTGGCCGAATTTGCGTGGGTCGTTGCCTTGGTGACGACGGTCGCCTGATCTGCAAGCACGGCTTTAAGAAGCGGGATCGGGCGCGGCGTCGTGGTCACACATATTCTCGGATGCACGCCGAGCCGCAATGCGAATTGCAGCATGTCCCATGCCCGCTCAGGCTCGCGCCACTTGGCCAATTCATCGCACCAAGCCGCTTCGAACTGAGGCCCGCGCAGTTGATCGGGGCTTTCGGCTGAAAAGACATGCGCTATACTTCCATTGGGCCAAATGAGGCTCCCGTTGGAGGACTGATACTGCGGCCGCTCATCATCGGGATGGACGGCGAGCAAACCCGATTGGCCCTCGATCATCACCCGCCGCACGTCGGCGTGAGTTTCGCCAAGCAGCGCGATGCGACGTGGCCGGATGGGCCCCTCTTCCCATAGTCCCAAGGCCGTGGCGCGCACCCATTCCGCCCCCGCCCGTGTTTTACCGGCTCCACGCCCGCCTAGGATCACCCAAACCCGCCATGGCGCGCTCGCCAGTCCTGTGTCGGGCGGTAGTTGATCCTCCCGCGCCCACAAGCGCCAGTCGTGATAGATCCACGCCAGTTCACGCAGGCTCAGTTCACTTAGAAGTGCCGCCAGCGTTCCATTGCGAACTGAGGCGCTCAAGACGTTCCGCAATCTCACGGCGCATGCGTTCGGCGTCGGGGTGTGAGTCACAGGCGTCTTTCTCCTTGCGCCCGGCCGCGTGCAGAAGGTCGGCTGCCGCTTCCGACGCCTTCTCAATGTTGCCGAGGATAGCGCCGAGCGCGCGCGCTTGGCGCTCTTGATCCTGAGCCGTCATCGGCTCGTGGGAACTCATATGCCGCTCCATTTGGTCGAGTTGCAGATCAATGACCCGGAAAAGTCGCAGGATGCGACCCTCGGGCGTATCGGGGTGCGTCCGAGTGGTGGTGTCGGCGATCCGCCGTTGCTTTGCACCGCTCGGGACCCTGTTTGTATTTCGGTTGTCCGTCTGAGAGAATTTGGATGCGCGCTCAGAGGTTCGACGTTTCCAACTTTCTCGGCGCGCCCGGCTCTGAATGGCAGATTGTGAAATCAAGAACCGGCACGCGATCTCCTTGACGGGTTCCGCCGTTTCCTCATACGCGCGCCGGATAGCCGCCCACGTCTCAGCGTCGACCCGCATTCGCGCGCGCCTCCAGCCCGATCAGATCGGCTATGTGGTTGGTGGGTTGACCGCCCTGAGGCGGGATGCGGAAGTTGGCGGCAACGCCTCTCGAGTTGCAACCAACGTCTCACACAAAAATCTCATTTTCGAAAAAAGATACCAAAGCAGCGCGACGCTGTCAACGAAAAACTTATTCTTTTTCAATAAGTTGCGTTCTTTTCTTTTGACAGCCTAACAGAATAGCATTCGCAATTTGCCCCGGGCATAACTCTGTGCGGAATTTCGAGCGCCCACGCGAGAGGGCCCCGCTCCGTCGAACCGCTGCGGCCAGCGAAGACAAGACTAAAGGATGAGGCTCCACAAAAAGCGCAACGCGACCAACGCCAGAAAAACCGCGAACGCGATTTCGAGCCGCCGACGGGACATGGTGTGGGCAACATGCACGCCCCACGGTGCTGCCACCATGCTTGATGGCATCACGATCGCGGCGGCCAGCAGATTGACATAGCCAACCGAAAGAGGTGGCCGTCCGGGGACATCGAGCCCCGCGATCGCGTATCCGATCGCGCCCGGAATGGAGATGATGGGCCCGAACGCTGAGGACGTGGCAACCGCGGTATGGATCGGCACCGCGTAAAGCGACAGCAGTGAGACGACGAACATGCCGCCACCGATGCTGAGCAGCGCCGATAGCATCCCGATGGCAAAAGCCGTCGCCTCCAATCCGATATTCTGCGGCAACCGCTGTCCCAAACGCCAATCATCCCGTCCGAACGCCATGCGAACAGCCATCAGCGATCCTGCAACGACCCATATCCATTTGAGGGCTTCACTTCCTGAGCGCCCCGCAATGATCACACCCAGCACAACGCCAGCCGCAACCCAAGGCCAGAGTCGTCGGATGATCGCCGTATCGATCGCGCCCTTGCGCCAATGACTTCGCACCGAGACAAGCGACGTCGGAACGATGACGGCCAGCGAGGTGCCCAGCGTCATATGCATGCGCACCATCTCGTCGACGCCGCCTTGACGGAAGACTTCATACAGTACAGGCACCAGGATAGCCCCGCCACCAACGCCAAGAAGCCCGGCGAGAAATCCAGTGATGGCACCACCGGCGACGAGCGCGGCGATGAATGGCAACACATCTGAAAATGATAACGCCGCTGCTGACATGAATTACGCCGCCGGCGCCATGAGCCTGGCGTCAAGGCCTTCGGCAACCGACAGGGCTTTGAGGAGCACGTCCGATCCTGCTGCGCGTTTCGCACCCTCCTCGGCAAGAATTCGTCGGAATAATCGTCCGCGCGGGCAGCCGTAATAAAGGCCGAGCACGTGACGGGTGACGTTGTTGAGCCGCCCGCCGCGGGCGAGGTGCGCATTGATGTACGGGATCAAGCGTAGCAACGCCTCGCTGCGTGACGGGGTTGGGGCAGGCATACCGAAAAATTTCTCATCGACACTCGCGAGCAGGTATGGGGTCTGGTAGGCAGCGCGGCCGAGCATGACACCGTCGACGTGTTTGAGATGATCTGCACACTGGTCGATCGTGGTGATCCCGCCATTGATGACGACCGTCAAATCCGGCCGCGCGGCTTTCATGCGATACACCCGAGCATAGTCGAGCGGTGGCACTTCGCGGTTTTCCTTCGGCGAAAGTCCCGAAAGCCAGGCTTTGCGAGCATGCACGATGAAGGTGCCGCAGCCGGCATCCGCAACCCGATCGATAAAATTCTGAAAGTCGCGCTCACTGTCCTGATCATCAATCCCGATCCGGCACTTCACGGTCACGGGGACCCGCACCGACTTGCGCATGGCAGCGATACAGGCTGCCACGAGTTCAGGCTCCGCCATGAGACACGCACCGAACCGGCCCTCCCGAACGCGATCCGACGGACAACCGATGTTCAGATTGATCTCGTCATAGCCGAAGTCTTGACCAATTGCGGCCGCCTCAGCGAGTTTTTGCGGATCCGAACCGCCCAATTGTAGGGCCACGGGATGTTCCTCCGGTGAGGACAGACCGAGCAGGCGATCTCGATCACCAAAGATGACAGCATCCGCTGTTACCATCTCGGTGTACAGTAGAGCACACCGCGTCAGGCCGCGATGAAAGAACCGGCAATGCCGGTCCGTCCAGTCCATCATGGGGGCGATTGAGAAGCGGTGGTTCGATGAGGCCATAGGCCCTCATTACCCGCACACGCTCGCATCTTCAATCGGCGGATGCTGGGTGGCAAGCCAAGCCCTCCAGCCACCAAATTCCGTAATGTCACGTCCCGTGGCCACCGCATGGCTCTCGCATAGAAAGCCCTGAACCGAGGTTCCGTCTTCCAAGTCAATCCGCCCGATCCCGAGGGGTGCTGGGATCATCGCCACAAAAGAGCCGAATGCCGCGGCATCCATGTCGTAGATTTCGAGTTCGATCCTACCCTGCCCTTTGCCGTCGAAAATTAAACCCGGTTTCGCAGGGATCGTTCCTGAGAGCGCATAGAGGCTGTAGCCCACCGCCGTCCTTGCCGCCCGCACGAATTTCGCCCCGCGCTCGGTCAGCTGTCCATGTAAAGGCTGTCCCGCGAGATGAGCCCCGACAACGGCGACTTGGACCCGCCGCGCGTGCTCAGAAGCGACGGCGGGAGAAGAGATCCGTGGCACCGACTCGTCCAGGATTGTGCCCGTGCGCCCCAATTCGACCCTGCCGATTGCGCGGTGCAGGCGATCGCCCAATTCGAGAAGCTGCCTTTCAGCAAAAAGGGGCGCGACCAGGGTCACGCCAAACGGAATGCCGTCGCTGCGAAAGCCTGCTGGGATCGCAAGAGCTGAAAGATCGAGGAGGTTCACAAAATTTGTGTAGATTCCAAGATTGGAATTCAAGCGGATCGGATCGGCGAGGACCTCATCGACGCGATACGCTGTGGGCGCGGTTGGCAAGAGTAAAACGTCCATCCGTGACCACTGCGCCTGGGCTTGCCGAGAGAACTCCGCCAGAGCGTAAAGACTTTGGAACGCCTCAACGGCAGACAGCCTGCCCGCGCCCAGAATGATTTCACGCACCACCTCGTGAAACGCAGCACGATGCTGATTTGCAAAGTCGGCTAATCCGGCAAGCCGCTCGGCAACGAAGGCTCCCCCGTAAAGCAGGGATGCCGCCTCTCGAAATGGCGTGAAATCAATTTCAATGATCTTGAGCCCCAAGCCCCGGCAGCGCTCGATGGCCTTCGCGTAGAGATCCGCGTAGTCCCGGTCACCAAAGAATTCGATCGGCTTATTCGGAATACCAATCCGGATGCCCTGCGATGGCGCGGGTGCACGATCTCGCTCTTCCCGCGGCCGTGAGAACGCATCGTCTGCATCATACTCCTCGGCGACTTCCAAGATTTGCTCCACATCAGCGGCCGTTAGCGCGAAGATCGAAACGCAATCTTGCGTGCGGCATGCCGGAACGACTCCGCGGGTGCTGATCAATCCCTTGCTCGGCTTTAGTCCAACGATGTTATTGAAAGCGGCCGGAACCCGACCGGATCCCGCGGTGTCGGTGCCCAGCGCGAATGAAACAAGACCTGCGGCCACGGCAACCGCCGAACCCGAACTCGAGCCTCCCGAAATGAATTCGGAGTTGAAAACGTTGCGGGGGATCCCGTACGGCGATCGCGTTCCCACCAGGCCCGTTGCGAATTGATCGAGATTGGTCTTGCCAATCAAAATCGCCCCGGCCGCCTCGAGACGCTCTACGACATGAGCCGATCGCGTCGGGAAATGCCGAAACTCAGGACAAGCGCACGTCGTCGGCAGCCCCGCAACATCGATGTTGTCCTTCACAGCGAACGGAATGCCCCACAGCGGTCCCCTTGGCGCACGCATCAGACGCGCCCGCGCTTCTGTCTCAGCGACCAGACTGATCCAAACCGCCCGGTCCCTTCCCTGCCCGATGCGCTCGTAAACGAGACGCACGATCTCCGCAGGGCTTCCTCCATTTTTATAGAAGGTCCGCAGTGATGCTATGTCGAGCGACCCTTTCATGGGACGTCCTCCGCAGATGGCGCCTGGATCAAAGCCAGCGTCTCACCAAGCGCGACGCTGCGGCCTTCAGCACAGCGCACGTCGGCAACGACACCTCCCTCCGCGGCGGTAACGGCAATCTCCGTCTTCATGGATTCAACAATGAAAAGCGTATCGCCCTGGCAGACGTACTGACCTGCCGCAATCAGCACGCGCCAGACGTTACCTGGCACTGGGCTCGTTACGACACAGGCGCCCTCGGGTATTTCTACCCCCTCAAGATCTGACGCAATCTTGTGCGGCTCTGCGACATCGCCCGTCCTGTCCGCTTGCTGCCAGCGGCGGCGCTCCTCATCAAACGCCGCTTGTTGGCAGGCCTTGAAACTTGCAATCGACCGCTCTTCCTGGCGCAGAAATTCGGCATATTTCTTCCAGCTGAATTGGGTCTCTTCAATTTTGAGGCTTGCTTGCCCCGATAAAAATCGGTCGCGAAATTCTGCCAGTTCTTCACTTGTTACCTCAAAAAACCGGATCTGATCAAAAAAGCGCAGAAGCCACGGCTGCCCGGCACGAAACTCTTGCGTGACGCCATACGTATTCCAAACTTGGCATGTTCGCCCGAAAAGCTGATAACCTCCGGGACCTTCCATGCCATAGATACACATGTAAGCGCCGCCGATGCCTACGACGTTGTCAGGCGTCCATGTGCGCGCCGGGTTGTATTTGGTTGTGACCAAGCGATGACGTGGATCAAGCGGTGTTGCGACGGGCGCCCCGAGATACACATCTCCCAAACCCAAAACGAGATAGCTGGCCTCGAAGATGATACGTTTGGCGTCAGCAACATCCTCAAGCCCATTTATCCGCCGGATGAACTCGATATTCGACGGACACCACGGTGCATCGTCTCGCACCGACATCTCATATCTTCGGATCGTCTCCTGTACGGCCGGGTCGTCCCAGGATAAGGGCAAATGCAGGATGCGCGATGGCACGACCGTATCCTCGATGCCGCCCAATTGTTCTTCTAAGGCCACCAGCCGATCGATCAACTCGCCAATAGCCAGACGATCAGGATCGAAATGGATCTGAAGTGAGCGAATGCCCGGCGTGAGATCAAGAATCCCACCGAGGTCTAAACGCTCCAGAGCGGTCATCAAGGCATGAACACGAAGCCGCAGGGCAAGGTCCAGAACGATTGGCCCATATTCGATGAGAACATTGGCATCACCTTGCCGCCGGTATATCACGCGCGGACAATCACCTGTCTTCTCGCGCACACCCAAAATACATCCATCCGCGCCTAGGGTCGATGCCGCGACGGTCTGAAGGTTTCGCTGCGGTTGCAGCGTGGCTAACTCCGCCGCTCGACACCGCCTCAGGTCGTGTGCCTCTTGCGGCGTCAGTCGGCGAAACCGCACTCTGTTTCCTGGCCGCAACTGGCCGATTTTCCAGAGTTCCGCTTGAACCACGGTGGCAGGACATACGAAACCGCCCAGTGACGGACCATCCGGTCCGAGAATAACTGGCATATCGCCCGTGAAATCGATCGCGCCAATGGCATAGGGATTATCGTGAATATTGCTGGGATGCAGACCGGCTTCCCCACCATCTGCACGCGCCCATTGAGGCTTTGGGCCGATGAGCCGCACGCCCGTACGGCTCGAATTGTAGTGCACTTCCCAAGGAAACTCGAAAAGTGTCTCAATATCGCTCTCGGTGAAAAACTCGGGTGCCCCATGCGGGCCATAGAGCACGCCAATTTCCCAGTCCTGAACGAGTTCTGGGATAATCTCAGGATCTGGGTAAGCCGTTGCGTCGCATGTTGCTGTGGTATCAATGTAAAGAACATCACCTTTGAGCAGCGCGCGCCCGCCATGTCCGCCAAACCTGCCCAAAGTGAACGTCGACTTGCTGCCGAGATAGTCGGGCACATCGAGCCCGCCGCGTATGGCGAGGTACGCTCGCACCCCACCACCATCAACGCTGCCCAGCATTAAGGTTTGCCCTGCGTTCACTTCAATCGGAGCAAACCGTTCAACATGGGCGCCGTCCAAGGTCGCGCCCATGTCCGCACCGCTCAGAGCGATGATGCAATTTGCGTTGAATCTGAGTGTTGGTCCGGTCAGTGTCATCTCGAGCGCAGCCGCACCCTCGGCATTTCCGACGATACGGTTGGCTAACCGCATGGACCGGTCATCCATCGGACCCGACGGCGGCACGCCGATCGCCCAATAGTGCAAACGCCCCGGCCAGTCTTGAACAGTCGTTTGCGTGCCGGGGGACAGCACTTCGATCGTCGGCTCAGTGTACGGCAGGGTGCCCAAAGTCGTCGTGAGCATGCGCCCCTGCTCCATCACATCATGATGAGCAATGGCGCGCAGATATGGCAGATTACATGCGATACCGCTCAACCGACACTGATTGAGCGTTTCACGGAGTTTGATGAGAGCCGCTCGGCGATCATTCGCCTCAACGATCAACTTGGCGAGCATCGGATCATAGCGCGACGTGACCTCTGTCCCTCTCTCCACCCAGGATTCAATTCGGGCCTGCTGCGGCCAGGTCACTTCTGTTAGAATACCTGCACTCGGGCGAAACTCGCGCGCGGGATCCTCGGCATAAATGCGCACCTGGATCGCAGCCCCCTTGGGCTTCACGTCGCTTTGCACCCAACGCAGCGGCTCACCTGCGGCTTGTCGGATCATCCACTCAACAAGATCGATACCCAACACTTCCTCGGTCACGCCGTGCTCCACTTGAAGCCGCGTATTGACTTCAAGAAAATAAAATGCCCGGGCGTCGTCGTCGTAGAGAAACTCTACTGTTCCAGCATTTTCGTATGACACGGATCGGCCCAAACGGACCGCCGTTTCCCACAGCGCCGCCCGCACGTCGTCAGCCAGGTTCGGCGCAGGTGTTTCCTCAATAACTTTCTGATTCCGGCGTTGTGCCGAACAGTCACGCTCACCGAGAGCGAGCACCTTGCCCTTTCCGTCGCCGAAGATCTGGACCTCGATATGTCGTCCCCGAGCCACGTACTTTTCGACGAAGATCCCTGCCTCTTTGAAATTGTTACGGGCCAAGCGTGAAACACGCGCAAACACCTCGGGCAATTCATCCGCCGTGCGCACCTGTTGCAGACCAATGCCACCACCACCGGCGGTGCTCTTGAGCATAACGGGATAGCCAATCGCAGCCGCAGCGCGTTGCGCATCCGTCAAGCTTTCGACCAGCCCAGAACCCGGCGCGAGCGGAACACCAGCTGCTTGGGCTAGAGCCCGCGCCTCATGCTTGAGCCCGAATGCCCGCATGTGCTCAGGGCGCGGGCCTATAAAGACAATACCCACCTCCCTGCACGCCTCTGCAAAGTCCGCATTTTCGGACAAGAATCCGTAACCTGGATGAATGGCCTCGGCACCCGTCGCGCGTGCTGCTTCAATCACGGCTTCAACATTGAGGTAGCTCTCGGCGGCCCGCGGCGGGCCGATGCGGACCGCATGCCCCGCCATGCGCACGTGCCGCGCATGGCGATCTGCGTCGGAATAGACCGCAACACTCGAGATACCCATCCTGTCGAGCGTACGGATGATCCGGCAGGCGATGGCGCCTCGGTTAGCCACAAGAATTTTTTGAAACATGCGCCCCGCCTAGACTTCAGCCCGCCAAATCATCACGTCAATCGGCGTCGGGTTGTATGCATTGCAAGGGTTGTTCAGTTGGGGGCAATTCGAGATCAAGACGAGCACATTCATCCTCGCCTGCAACTCGACATACTTGCCCGGACCCGAAAGTCCGTCGGCGAACGTAAGATCACCCGACGGCGTGACGGGGACATTCATGAAGAAGTTGATGTTATGCGTAATATGGCGCTTCGTGAGACCGTATTGCGGGTTCTCGGCAACGGCCAGTAGGTAGCTATCGCGGCACGCGTGCATCGTCTTTTTCTCAAGGGCGTAGCGCACAGTATTACTCTCAGTGGCGCACGCCCCGCCAAGCGTGTCGTGGCGGCCGACGGTGTCGGCCGTAATTTCCAACATGGGTCGATTGCGGTCGGACCAAATGACTGTCCCTGCCGTCAAATAAATATTGCGTTGTGCGCTAATCGTGTTGCAGGCCGAATACCGCTCATCAGGATCGTCCGCATTAAAGAATAACGTATCGGCGGCCTGATTGCCCTCACAGTCCAAAATGCGCAAGGTCTGGCCATTCTCCAGCACACCCATCCAATAGTCCCCCGCGCCCACTCGCTTGCGATAAAGCGCCTGGACAGGATTTCGTTTACTCGTGATGATCATGATGCACCTCAGCAGCGACAGCCGATGTGGAAAATCCGATTGTTTTCAAATCCGCGGGCATTCTCGGGGATTGCTGAAAACGCTGGGTCGTCTGCGGTCGCAGGCGGCCCGGCCCAGATTTCGTAAAGCACCTTCTTTCGGGGATACTGCTCGCTCAGATCGAGCGGATGAGGACACGTGTGCAGGAGCACAAGGGTATCCATCTCAAACCGCATTTCGACGAGAGCGCCAGCTGAAGCCGCTCCTGCATCAAGAGCCAGAAGACCATCGTCATTGACAGTCACTTTGGAGAACCAATTGACGTTGGCAACAAGATCCGTGTGGCCGAGACCGTGTTTGGCGGCTTCGATGAGAAACGCGTCATATCCATTCTGTTGCCAGTCGTTGCGGTGATCCTGATAGCTACTCGGACCCCAACGCGACTCCACGAGAGCGGAATTGGTCGTTCCGCACACCGTATCGTGCCACCCGAAGGTATCAGAGACGATGGAGCAAAAAATGCGCCCCATATCGGAGTAAAGGCAATGTCCCGTGGTCAATTTGAACGTGTGCTGGCATTTCAGCGTATCGGGCGCGTTGTATCGCTCCATGGGATTGATGGAATTATAAAACAGCATGCCCACGTTGGCGCCACCCTCCAGATCCGTCAGCCGCAGTCGGGTGTGGCGTCTCATGAGGAGCGACCAGTGCTTACCTCCTGGCAGCACATCGCAGTAGCTCGATGCCGTCATGTCGTAGTCTCCCATGCGGAAGGTCCCGCTCTTTGGTCCGGGCCGTCCCGGGTTCGTCATGGAAAGACAGGGCCGTCCCTGTCCCATATGCTGCGCGTCCACCTAGTTCGGTGCGGATGACGCCGATGAGCCGATTTGCGACAGCCGATGGCGATCCCGGTTCGCCATAGCCTTCGGCCACACCGCGATATCTTGGGTGATGACAGAACCGTATCGCGACCGTTCCTCGGGACGATTGCGCAAGCGATCGAGCGCGATGACACGGGTGGCCAGACGAAAAGCTTCAGACAAATCGTGCGTCACCATCACCACTGTGAGATGTCCCGTCTCCCACAGTTCACTCATGAGCGCGTGAATATCGCCACGGATACCCGGATCCAGCGCACCGAATGGTTCATCAAGCAGGAGGATCCGGGGCTTACAGGCAAGGGCCTGCGCCAAGGCCAACCGCTGTTGCATTCCACCCGACAGCATAGCGGGATATTTGTCTTCGTGGCCGGAAAGCCCCACGCTCGCGAGGAGCTTCTTTGACTGTGCAATTGCTTCCTCTCGGGATCGGCCAAATAGCCATCCCGTCATCCGAGCGCGGGCAAATTCGAGACCGACCAGAACATTCCCCAGAACCGTCAAATGTGGAAAAACAGAATACCGCTGGAACACGACGCCTCGATCGGCATTCGGCTCTGCCCGTAACGGAACACCATCGATAAGGATTCTCCCACGCGTGGGCCGCTCTTCTCCGAGAAGCATTTTGAGCATCGTCGTCTTGCCGCATCCCGAAGGCCCGACAAGAGCAAGAAAGGAACCAGATTCGCACGCGAACGAGATCTGCTCGAGAACGATCGACTCTCCATATTCCTTCCAGACGTTTTCGAACACGATGTGGCTCATGTCTGTCGCTCCGGCTGATACCAGGGAAACAGTCGGCGCTGGAGCCATGCGAGCCCCATATCCATCACCCAGGCCATCAACGTGATCCATGCGACGTAGGGCAAGATGACGTCCATCGCCATAAAGCGGCGCACCAGGAAGATTCGGTAGCCAAGACCGCTCGTCGCCGCGATGGCTTCCGCCGACACCAGAAAGATCCAGGCTGGTATGAGGGCGAACCTCGTTGCCGTGATGAGTTTGGGCAAAACTTGGGGCAACACGATGCGAATCAGCATCTGCCAAGTCGTGGCGCCGAGGGTCTGTGCCTTAACGATCAGTTCCTTGGGTATTTCTTCGACCGCGATCGCCATGGAGCGGATCATCATCGGCGCCGTACCGACAATGATCAGACTGACCTTCGCCATCTCCTCCAGTCCAACGACGATGAAGAGGATCGGCAAAACTGTGATCGGCGGGATGAGCGAGAAGGCTGCGATAAAAGGAGAAATGAGAGCGCTCACGATGGGAATGAAGCCCATCAAGACACCTAAAACCAGAGCGAGATTGATCGACACAAACAGGCCGATGCCCAGACGCCACAGGCTGATCCACGTATCCGACCAGAAGAGATACGTCCCCGTTCGCCGGTCCGCCACAAAAGCGTACTCGTACATGCTGGCGGCAATTTGAGAGAGTGACGGTAGGAGTTTGTCGGCGGGATTGATCGCAAGGCGCATGTGGCTGCCAATGAGATAGGTTGCGATCAATGCAAGAAAGGGCAGTGCTCCCAGCAAAATCGACAGGCCCCGTCCGGGAATGCGATTGATTATGCGCATCTGAACTCCCGTTCGGATCGCTGAGCCGCCGTCCGGATCGGATCGATCAGGGTGTCGGCTTCCGCTGCGAGCCACGCCAAATGTTCGTGAGCGACCGATGTGGCGAGCGGAAAGCTCACATCCTGCTCGAAGCTCGCAACGCGCCAGACGCGCTTTACCTCCCCATCCGCATTGCGGACCGTCTGGTGCAGGCGCGTGCTGTCTTTACTCGGAGAGAAGCCGTCCAACCAATCCGCGAAGCCACCTTGACGCCGGGGGTCCGTCGATAATTCGATTGTCAACGTCCCATCGCCTTTCTTCGCAAAGTCGACCGTGCAGTCGAAGACCTGTTCGATTGCCTCAAGTGGCTGCGGGCTCGTTCGAACGAAATCCTGTGCGCGCACTCCGGCCGGCAGTTCACGGCGGCGTGCGAGCGATAGAACCGCGTAATCCCCCGCAACGACCAGTCCTCCTGAGCGCGGATGCTCTACCCCATCCGCACTGATCTCGCCGAGCAACTCCAGTCCTGCGACCAGCCCCGGTGCACTCGCCTGGAATCGCCAGTCCTCCACGTAGATCCCGGAGGGCGCCAATTCGATCATGCAATCACCGATGCGATGCAGAATCCCGGGTTCCGGATATTTGTCGTAGGCTTGGAAGCCGATCCAAGTGTCCCAGGACATGAGCCCGGCTGACCACGAAGTCTTTGCCACCCCGCCTTCGACGCTCGCAAGTCGACACAGGCTTTCGTGGTCCAAATCGCCGAGCCTCGTGTCAGGTGAAAGTTCGGGTCGGGCGGGGTGAATGCGGATGTCACCCGTCATGCCATGCGACTGCACCCAGGCCACCGCAGTTTGCGTATCGCACAGCCCCGTTGCGAACGTAATCGACCGGCGTCGCACCGTGCCGACGCTCCACCGCGGAACCCGGTAGACGGGCTCGGAGTGCCCCTCAGCGCTCAATGAGTGAATATTCACGACTTGCCTGCCGCCTTGGAGATTGTCGATCGGCATGCCACAAGCCCTCTGCCAAGCCACGTCCCTGCCGATCGCAACCGCGCAACCAGTTTCAATTAGGCCACACGATTGCGGGCTTCTTGACCGAAGCTCGACAGTCTCAAAGTCTTCTCCGGCAACTTGAAACTTCCCTCTGCGATCCGCTTTTTTAGATAGGAAAAGGTCTGTGCGGTTTGTGCGAGCAGATGATCTCCCGCGACAAGAGTTGGATAGCGAGCGGGACGCTCCGGCGTGACGAATTGTGGAAGCGGTCCCACCACAGTGTGATAATCGCAGGAGGCAAAGTAGGGAAACGAGTAGCGCTCTTCCTTCACCTTACGGACGCGGTGGGACGTTGCCGCGAATTCGCCATTGGTCCACGTTTCCAGCATGTCGCCGATATTGATGACGAAGGCATCCTCGATCGGCGGCGCATCAATCCACTGTCCGTCACCGTTCATAACTTCGAGACCTGGCGCGGTGGGCAGAAGAATCGTGAAGCACTCATAGTCTGTGTGAGAGCCAATGCCTGGCTCGTCCGCCGGCGCGTCTGGCTGAAACGGATAGTGTATAAGCCGCAGTTGGCTCGCTGGCCGCTTCAGATGAGCCTCGAACCAGTCTTCCGGAAGATCAAGCGCGAGGGCAAATCCGCAAAAGAGTTTGCGTGCAAGCGCCGCCACGTCTGCGTAGTAGCATGACACCGCCTGTTTGAATTCTGCATCATCGGGCCAGTGCACTGGCCCCAACATCGGCGTCGTCCCCGCCATCACCTCAGGATCGCTCGCCGGAATATCGAGTGGGATGTCAAAGGCCTCTTTGCGATCGGGTTTCTGACCGTAGAAGACTTCCTCCCCTGGGGGCACGTAGCCGGAGTGATTGACGGAATTGCCAATATAGAACGGCATCTTTTGCTCGAGCGGCCGGCTGAAAAACTTGATCGTTGCCTCAAGCAGACGCTGGCGGGTTTCTCGACTGATCGGATGACCGACAATGTAGAAGAAGCCGGCATCACGCGCCGCTGCTCCCATGCGCTGCGCGACGGCCGCGCGCTCTGCGAGCACAGG
>JAKALI010000004.1:0-15483 GCA_021813195.1 Pseudomonadota bacterium | reverse complement strand
CACAGGGGAATACAGACCTGCGATGTCGATGACCGGCAACGATTGAAACGAAGATGGCATTGATGACCCCTCTGCTTCAGGAGGATGAAAACCGAAGATCACACTGAGATGATGGGGCTGGCGGGTGCTCGACTGCGTCCTTCACCCGCCATCACGCGACCTAGAGCTTGCCGTCGGCCGCCAACTGCTTGAATGATGCATCGAAGCGCAGTTTGATGTTGTCCTTCGATCCCAGCACCGAGCCGTCCGGGAATTCGATCCCGATGTCATCGACACTCTGTGCACCTTGCCCGTAAAGTCCTTTTTCAAAGGAGAACTTGCGGACGTAATCGAACTTTGTTTTCGTTTCTTCGTCTCGAATGAATGCCAAGGCTTCCGCCGGGGTCACAAACAACTTGGTGGTTGCGATCTGCGCGTCAAATCCGGCCAAGTCCGTGCCCGATGCCTTGGCCATCTGCTCGCGCGCCTGCTTACCTGCCTCATCGCCTCCCATCATCAATGCGATGGTTTCGAACCATGCTCCCGTCAAGGCTTTACCGAAGTCTGGGTTGGCCTTGAGCACCGCGGTATTGGTGATCAAGGCGTCGACAATTTCACCGGGCAACTTCGAGCTATCGAACACCAAGTTAGCGTCTGGCTCCTGAGCCAATTGGGCCAGGGCCGGGTTCCAGGCGACGATTGCGGTTACTTCCCCGGTCTTGTAGGCCGGGATCCAATCGGAATCCGACGTATTCACGATCGTTATGTCTTTTTCGGACAAATTCACCGTTGAGAGCGCGCGGGCAAGAAAATAGTGGGACACAGACAGTTCCAGGAGATTGACCTTCTGCCCCTTCACGTCTGCGAGATCGGTTTTACCCTTGAGAATGATTCCATCGTTGCCGTTGGAATAGTCCCCGGCGATCAAAACGGTCGTATCGACGCCGCCCACAGACGGAATGGCGAGCGCGTCCATTGTGGTGGACGTGGCTGCATCGAATTTGCCGGCTGTGAACTGGTTGATACATTCCACGTAATCGCCAACTTGAGTGACCTTGATGTCGATCCCATACTTGTCGGCCCACTTCTTGATGATGCCGCTGTCGGTGGCAAAGCCCCACGGCATCCAGCCCGCATAGATCGTCCAACAAACAGAGAATTCCGTTTTCTTGGTGTCCGCGAGGGCAGGCATCGGCATCATGCCGGCTGCCAGACACATCGCCAGCACTGTGCGTTTGAAATTTCCTCTTTCCTTGATCATCGCGGACTCCTTCAGTCGCGGCATGGCTCGACATGAGGACCGCAGACGCCCTAAGAAATCCTGATCGACCTAGCAAAGTGCATCCACGTGCACGACGTGTGGAGGTCGACCAAACGAAAGCCTAGACGCCTGTTGGTCCAACTCTCCCGGGCTTTTCTCCCGCCGTGGCTCCGGCGACTTCTTTTACCCGCCGGGAGCGCATCTCTCGGACCAGCACCGCCTCATGCGGCCGGAACCCTAGATGCATTATGCCCTTTGCACTGCAGGCTCCGTGCCAATCCCGAAACCACCAGAAACTCGCAGTCGTTGAGCCGTCGCGCACCGCTCGTCGCTGAATAATTGGGCGTTTCGCTTTAAGAAGCAGCAAGTCACCCGCCCGTCGAGCTAGGGTTCCCGCCATGGGCGCCGCGACCCTCGCGTCAGATAGTCCGTGATGACGTCCTTCAACATCTCGATGGCGATCGGCGGCCGGAATGACTTCAAAATGACCGCCCGCATGAAGACGCCGTCCAAATATATGGAGATGAAGGCCGCGACGTTCGCAGCATCCACAGATCGAAATGCGCCTGATGCCACTCCTTGGTCAATCGCCTGACGAAGGACGTCGCGCTCATCGTCATAGAACTTGCGTATAGCCTTATCGATACCAGCGCTTGGCCGGCCCTCTTTGGCGTGCGCCAACGAGAGGTTCATTAGTTTGGCAATCGTTTCAAACTCGCGGCTGTGCGTGTCGATCCAGGTCAGGATCCGCGCCAAGGGATCATCGTCATCACGACGCTGTTCTTCAAAACGCGTGAACGCCCTGGTGATGGCCAACAGTACAGCACGTCGGAAGAGCTCGTTCTTGTTCTTGAAGTAATAATAAATCAGCGCGGGATTAAAGCCCGTCGCCCTGGCGATGTCTCCGGTCGTAACACCCTCAAGGCCGCGTTGTGCAAAAAGCTCCAAGCCCGCCTCGAGAATGGCGGTCTCGGCTGCGACGTGTTCGCGATGCCGCCCTGGTCGTCCCACCGGATTGGCTTTTCGTCTCAAGGTCTGCCTCCTCTTGGGGCTCTGCCGTCCCTTAGATGCGCGAATTTCGTGCAGATCCCACTTCTTTTTCATCTTTCCCAATGAAATTAAATATGCGTTTAATATCATGTCGCGGATGCGAACACCATGCGACACGCGCTAGGCAGGATCCAACTTCTGGAGATTTGGTCATGGATGCAGTCGTAGATAGCAGCGGCCTCGCCCTTGAGAAAATGCTGCGGGAGCGTGGCGTGGGCTACATGTTCGCCGGCTACGTCGATATGCACGGCATCTCCAAAGGCAAAGTGGTTCCACTTTCGCACCTCCACCGCATGCTCAGTGGGTCCGAGTTATGCACGGGGGCCGCGCTCGATGGCGTGCCCCAGGACGTGAGCGACGAGGAGGTGGCCGCACATCCCGACCCAGCTTCGTGCATCGTACTGCCCTGGAAAGAGGATATCGCATGGTTTGCCAGCGATCTGTGGTGCAAGGGAGTGCCGTTTGAAGCGTGCAGTCGCAATATCCTGAAGCGCGTGACGGCGAAAGCGGCGGACATGGGCTTCACAATGAACCTCGGCATCGAGGCAGAGTTCTTCGTCCTGCGGGACGACCCCGCTTCGAAACTCGGCTACAAACCGTTCTCGGACCGCAAAAATCTCGACAAACCAGCCTATGACGTCGCGCGCATGCTCGACAATATGGGTTGGATGTCGGAATTGGTCGGCGCCATGAACAGCCTAGGTTGGGACGTCTATAGTTTCGACCACGAGGATGGCATCGGACAGTTCGAAGTCGACTTCCGTTACTTTGAAGTGGTGTCGATGGCCGATCGCTATGTCTTCTTTCGCCTCATGGCTAACGAGATCGCGCGTAAGCACGGCGCATTCGCCACCTTTATGCCCAAGCCCTACGCGGATCGCGCAGGTAGTGGCGCGCACTTCAACATGTCACTTGCCGATAAAAAAACTGCCGATAACATTTTCAAAGATCCACGCGATCCGCGCGGCTGTGGCCTCTCCAAGATCGGGTACCAGTTCCTTGCCGGCGTGCTGAAACATTTGCCGGCGATCTGTGCGGTTGTTGCTCCTACCGTCAACAGCTATAAACGACTCGTTCTCAGAGGATCGATGTCGGGCTTCACATGGGCTCCGGTGTGGGCCTGCTACGGCAACAACAATCGAACAAATACTCTGCGCATTCCCTTGGGCGGCGGACGCGTCGAGTTGAGGGCCGCCGACAGTTCCTGCAATCCCTATCTTGCGGCTGCTCTGGTGCTGGCGGCGGGTCTTGAGGGCATCGAAAACGGCGATGACCCCGGCGAACCTCACACGGAAAACATGTATCTAAAAACGCCGGAGGAACTCGACAAACTCGGCATCAAACGCCTGCCGCGTACGCTCGGAGAGGCGCTCGATGCCTTCGCAGCAGATCCGCTGACTGAGAAGGTTTTTGGTTCCGACATGCATAAATCTTGGCTGAGCTATAAGAGTGAGGAGTGGGTGAGCTATCTCAATCACGTCTCCGATTGGGAGCGCGAACGCTATCTCAAATTCTTCTAAGGAGGCCGTAAGCGTGCTTTGGGCGGAACGCACTTGGGACGAGTTGCCCGCAGACCTGGCAGCCGCTCACTTTGCTGCTATTCTGCCTGTAGGGGCGACCGAGCAACACGGACCACACCTCGGGACCGGCATGGATACTGTGCTGGCTGATCTCCTGTGCCGCGCAGTGTCCGAGCGCACCTCAGTCCCGATGCTGCCGCCCATGCCCTACGGATGTTCCATTGGCCACAGCCGTCGTTGGCCAGGGACCATCGCACTGTCGCCGACCACGCTCATCGAAGCGGTGAGCGAAATCGGCATTTGGGCATATTACAGTGGCGTGCGCCGCCTCTTCATCGTCAATACACACGTCACCAATGCCGCTCCGTTGCGGTGTGCCCTGGAAAGGTTGCGATCGACGCATGATGATCTCATGGTTGCCGTGCTCAACACCGCAACCCTCAGCGAGCGCGTTCGCAACGTGAACTTCGCAGATGCTGAAGATTGGCATGCGAATGCCGCCGAAACCGCCTTGATGATGGCCCGCGCGCCAAACATGACGCGACCGGACAAGATTGCCATTGCCGATGATCCCGATCGTACAGCAGGCCTCGTCTTTGCGCACCCCGTCAATCGCACAAGCCTCAATGGTGTGACGGGCACACCCAGCACGGCGACCGTTGCACAAGGAGAGGAATTATTCGCGTGGATGGTCGAGGACCTGTGTGCAATCGTGGAGCGCGGCAAACGGGAGACGCCCCCCCTGCCACACAGATATGACAGCCGCGCCTGAATGATATGAGGAAATCGGTCAGTGTCGGCACGATGGACTTTACCGTCGAGCGGACCCCGAGGATCCCGCCGAACCCGATGCCCAAGACGCTCTGAGTTTCAAACGAAATTCAAACGGCAGGCCGAAAAAACCGAGCACGGCGACGGTCAATTCCCGCCGAGACTGCTATCGTCGATCTTTCCATCCCAGTAGAGCATCGCGACCTGAACGATGGCGTTGCGCTGCTCGCTTGGGGTGAATTCGACCATCACGTTGCGCGGGTTCATGGGTACGAGACGGCGATACGTTACCGAGCCGTCCCAATCGACAAACCGCAGGAGTCGATTGCCGTAATGCTTCTTGATTTTCGCGAGGTCCCCGTCCCTGTAGAGGCAAGCACCAAACCGCGTGCACATCTTGCCGCCTTGCACCGCGACGATGAGCATGCGCACCCGGCCCGTGGCCTCGTCGAAATAGACGCCAAAAATCTCGCTGGAATGAAAGGACATAAAGAGCAGCGTGCCGTCCGGCGTTTTGTTTTCGGCGGTCGGCTGTCCTAAAACCTGACGCACCTGGTCAGCGGTCATTCCAAGCTCGACACCAGCGACCCCGATACCAGGGCGAATGAGCCCCTTCTTGACGTCGCCAGCGCCTGCGGCCGCCGAAGCGCCAACAATCAACCCAAACCCTGCTATGGCTATCGTGAGAGACCGGATCAGCGGCATGATAAAACTCCATTCCGATACGGCGAAGTCCAAACCGGATTGGCGCGGCCGGCGAACTTGCCGTCGTTAGCGAAACTTGCATACGCTCAACTGAACGCGTGGTGCACGTCAGTGGCGGAGATTGGAGTCCTTTTTCGGGCTTTGTGACGCTGCGCGGCCGCACGCGCTGCGCCGCTGCCCCCCGTTAACGAGAAATCGCCGGCCCAGCCTTGCTGGACAGGGGGCAGATTTGCAACAACGAAATCTGCAATCGCAAACAAAGATTCTCAAATCATCCACCGACGTGCCGCGCATCGAGCGGGCTCAAATCGGCCTGCTGCGTCCACATCGTCATCACTTCACAGCCTAGGTCCGCTGTCGGATCGTTATCCCGAAGCTCAGCCTAGCGTCGTGAGAGGCCGCCAACGAAGCCGGTGCCTCACGCGCGCAATTTCGCGGGCATCATTTTCAAAGCCTGACGACCGCAAACTACTGATCTGGGATGATCGCCCTCCGCTTACAGCGACATCAACTCGAGCGCGCGACTTGAGCAGCCGCTTTGAGCCTTGCGGGCGCCACCGGAGAGGACATCGCACAGCACGGGCCGCGAGCGTGGACGTCGCCTCACCAATCTATTCTCATCATGGACCTCCTCGCGCACACACAGGAAGCCTCAAAGTTTCCTTGCCTTCTGAGACGTTCGGACGATTTAAAAACAAAGGAAATGTCTTTCAAACCTTTCGGTCAACTTTCATGAGATTGTCACAATCTTCGATCGCGTCTCGATCGCCTATTTTCAATCAAGGACTTGCGGGGCCCCGGCGGTGTTTACCCCTCGCGTGACCGAGATCGCGGATCGAGGTTGCAATTTCACATCTTATCTCACCGCCGCTTGTGTCATGTGCCCGTTACATCTCATGTGCAAGTAGCTGCCGGGGAGCGCTGGACCATTCCAGTGCTCGCCTGAACTCGTAGTAGAGGGGTTTCCCATGAAGAAGACTATCCTGGCCGCTGCGCTCTTCGGCGTCCTGTCGGTGTCGAACGCGTACGCTGGCACCTGCATCGTGAACATCACCCGCACCGCTTGCCCTGGCAAGGAGACGGAATCGTACTCCAAGTGCGGCGGCGCCAAGTCGTGCGACAAGGAAGAGATGGCGGACACGGAAGCTGCGTGCATCGCGGCTGCGAAGGCCAACTGCCCCAACTCGCGCCTCGACATCACGAAATCAAAGATCGTCAAGGCTCGCTTCGACGGCAAGCCGCTGAAGGGTCCCTACAACGGCAACTTCTGCGCGCCCAACCGTCCCGACTTCAATAAGTGCAAGAACTAAGCGATCGGGTAGAGTCGAACCCACTCTGGGCATGAAGAGCGGAGACTGGGCCAGTCCCATTCTCCGCTTTTTTGTCGTCCAAATCTACGCCGCGGACGGTCCGAATTTGCAAGTTGCGGCAGATGAGACTTAATCGGCCCGGTCAGTGCGACTTGCGTGAGCTGGCATGCAGCGACCCGCCGTTTCTGCCCGTTGATCAGACCACATTACGATCCCGCTACTCGCGCTGCTTGACGCAGCCTGCCAGCTGAGCCTCCAGGTACGCAAAAATTCGAGGGCAACCGGCCTCCACAAGCTCTGATCCAATCGACGCTCACCCATCAAAATCCGCTCCGCCTCCGCCCTCAACTCGCCCCACGCATGGCGCGGATCAAGTCGGGCGTGGGAAAGCTGTCTGCGGGGAAGCCGAGTTCCATCTGCACAGACTTGACCGCCGCGCGCGTCTGCGCGCCGACCTTGCCATCGATTTCGCCCACATCGAACCCCCGCTTGACCAAGAGCCGCTGCAGCTCCTTGGCCTCCTCCATGCTGAGCACGGCAATCTCACGCGACGGCTTCTGCATCGGCGGGGCGCCATCGATGCGGGTGGCCAGCCACGCTGCCGTGATCGCGTAATTCAAGGACTGGTTCCACTGCAAATAAACATTGAAGTTTTCGTATGCCAGGAAGGCAGGTCCATAACGCCCCATCGGCAACAGCAGCGAGGCGGGCAACCGGTCATTTTCCAGCGGCTCACCGTGAATGCGCTCCACGCCCCAGGCGACCCATTGCGATCGCGGCAGCTTGATGGCGAGGTCAGCCTGGTCCCATGGCAGATCTTTGGTGACGCGCACTTCCTCCAGCCATGGCTCGCCCGGGCGCCAGCCGAGATGCATCATGTAATTGGCCGTCGAGCCGATAATATCGGCGTGATTGCGAAAGAGATCAATGCGGCCGTCCCCATCGTAATCGATCGCGTGCTCGAGATAGCGCGTGGGTAGGAATTGCGTCTGCCCGATTTCGCCCGCCCAGGAGCCAATCATCGTTTCGGGGGTCATATCCCCGCGATCAATGATCTGGAGTGCGGCCATCAATTCCATCTGGAACATCTCCCCGCGCCGGCAATCGTAGGCGAGCGTCACGAGAGAGTTCATGATTGGTAGATTGCCCATGCCCGCGCCAAAATCGCTCTCGAGCGCCCAAAAGCCGGTAATCACTGAAGCGGGCACACCATAGTCTCGGGCCGCGCGCGCGAAGGTTTCAGCATTCTTTTTGATCTGTGCGCGGCCCGATGTGACGCGATTGGCGGTGGCAAGCTTAGCTGAGAAATCAAGAAAACTTTGCGCAAAGAAGCCTTGTTTGCGGTCGCGCGCGATCACACCCGTATCGAGCGTGCGCCCATCAAGGGCAGAGCGGATGGTCGCCGGCGAGATGCCCGCGCTCGCAGCCTGTTTGCGAAATCGAGCCAGGAAGGTGTCGAAGCTCTCCGAATTCTTGCAGTTGGCGGGTTTGGGCGGCGGGGGGATGCCGCGCGTCGTATACGTCGCAGACGGCGCCGGTGGAATTGAGGTTGCGCCCCTTGACGTGTTGTCCGCCACCAACTCTTGCGTGGCAGTTCCGACTCTGGCGTTCGCCGCCGCAGCCGGCGAGTTCGCTGGCTTCGCGGTCCCAGCCCCGGGCGCCAAATGCTGCACTGCGGGCTTTCTCTGGGCCGGCTTGGGAGCGCTCTCGGTGGGTCCGAATTCGATGCCTTGCGCCAACGCGCCCGGCATGGCCCAGCCCACAACAGCTGCGCCGACAATGAACACGGGTGCGATCTTGAAAGGTCTCATGATGCAGCCAATCCTCGGTTTCAGCTATTTCGCCGCAGTGATGCCGACGCTTGTGGCCACGTCAAGACAACCACGTGGAGAAATCAGGTCAGAGGGGTCCGCGCAGATCGGCAGTCCGATCTCCGCGTCTCGCGCGGTGTTACGGGGCGTTACGGCGTAGTTTGGATGAGCTTGCCCGTGAATAACACTGGTCCCGACGGCACACCGCTCGGGGATCCACCTTCAGGCTCCAGGCTGACAGCGAATGAAGCCTGCATCAGCATTTCCGACTCAGGACCCCGCGACATCGGCATGACATTCATCTCGCCCTCGGCCAGCACGCCGAGCGACTTCGGATGGGGCAACTCTTCATGGATCATCCACACCTCGTAGGACTTGGAGGGTTGGCGCGGCGCACGAACGGCTGTGATGACACACGTGTTGGTCCGTGTGTCCACGGTGAGCAAGAATGCCGGTCCTTTACCTTCAGCCTCAAGCACCGCGACGTACTGCGTTGGCAGCGGCGGCGCGATCGCTTCGCGCCAAATGAGAACCCCACTCAGGGCGGCCGCCATCGCTGTCATGCCGACGAAGGCGCTGCGCCAGCGGTTGGCGCGACGAAGCAGCGCCCGTTCGCGCGCCTTGAGCGCGACGACATTTTGCGCCAGGTCGATCCGGGCGCGAATGCGACCATAAATGTTGGCCGAGGGATGGACAGGCGCGAGGGTTTCTGCCAGCGGACTGAGGCGCCGTTCCCAGGCGAAAATGGCTTCATCGAGCCGCGGCTCGCGCTTTCGGCGCTCGGCAACTTCGGCGCGCTCCACCTGATCGAGCGTTCCTAGAACATACTCGCCGGCAAGGGCATCGATGTCGTCGAGCTCACTCATCGCTCGAGGCACCCTTTCAGTTGGGCCAGGCTGCGGTGCAGCCAAGTCTTGATGGTTCCTTCCGGCCGGCCGTAACGCTCGGCCAACTCGGCACGACTGAGGCCCTCCAAATACGCCAGACGGACCATCTGGCGCTTTTCCGCATCCAGTCCGTCGAGACACTCGAGCAGGCGTTTGAGGTCCTCGGCCCGCTCAAGGCCGACGAGGGGATGTTCGTCATCGCTGGCGAGCCCCGCGATGGCGTATTCGTCCGCCGAGGCGGCGGGTCGGCTGCCGCGTCGGCGCACCTCATCAAGAGCTTGGTTGCGCACGATCGCTGCGAGCCACGTCATCGGCTTTGCGACACCTGAATCGTAGCTGCCCGCCCGCTCCCACACCCTGAAATACGCCTCCTGGAGCACCTCTTCGGCAACCTCTCTGTGGCGCAGAATACGCAGCGCAACAGCCAGAAGTTTCGCGGATGTGACTTGGTAGAGTTCTGCAAACGCGGCTTCATCTCCCCGGGCCACGGCGGCGAGCAACTGATCGAGCGGGAGTTCGCGGCTCGGCATGGGGACCCGATCTAGACCCATAGGGTGCGTTTTGGTGTCCGGCCGGAGGTTGGCAAAACCCTCTTACGGCATCCGAGCAAGTCCTGTCGAGACACGGCTTCCCATCCCTTGACGATGGGACGAATTACGCCGCATGCGCTAAACCCGTCTTGCGCCGCAACGCCACCCATCGAGGAGCCAAACTTGCCTGCCATACCTCTGCCGCCCGCGTGGCTGGTCCCGATCGTGCTGCTGACCCTGTCCAACGTGTTTATGACGCTCGCGTGGTATGGGCATCTGAAATTCAAAGACCAGCCGCTGATGCTCGTCATCGTCGTCAGCTGGGGCATTGCCTTTATCGAGTATTGCCTCGCCGTGCCTGCCAATCGCATCGGCCACGGGACCTATACGGCGGCCGAACTCAAGACGATGCAGGAAGTCATTACGCTCGTCGTGTTCGCCGTGTTCTCGATCACGTATCTCGGCGAAAAAATCACGATCAATCATGTCATAGGTTTCTCGCTGATCGTGGCGGGAGCTTATTTCGTTTTCAAATCGCCGCTGTGAGCGGGCGCGGGAAGCCGAGACGGCCGCTTTCGTCGGCAGCGGTCGGAACAGTAGCGGACCTCCTCCCACACGCGCGCCCAGGCTTTGCGCCAAGCAAACGGCCGCCCACAACGTACACATGTCTTCTGCGGCAGATCGAATTTCTTGCGCATTTTTGTCATGATGGCCTCGATACGCGCTGCTCCTCACCCTTGGATCGAGACTAGAATGCGTACGATTGAATACGCCGATGGCAATCTTGGCAGGGTCGAACTCTCGCTCCGATCGGACCACTTCCGTGCACCCTCACGCTGATACAGCTGTCGTCCTTGCCGCCCATGGCGATCGGGCCGGCGAGAGACCCAATGCCACGCTGTTGGGGCATTGCGTGGCTCTCGCCGAACTCGGCGTCTTCGGCAGCGTGCACGCAGGATTTCTCAAAGCCGAGCCGGACATCGAGCAGGCGATCGCTCACGCGCGAGGGTGGGGTGCCGCTCGCCTCGTTGTCGTCCCGATCTTCATGGCGGATGGCTACTTCGTGCGCAGAATTCTCGAGCCTCGCGTGCGCGCGGCCGCAGGCTCCGCCAACTACCGCATCCTCGCTCCTCTTGGCCTCGATCCACGCTTGGCGGACTTAATGTGCCACGAGGCTGAGGCTTGTGCGCTTGCGCACGACCTCGATCCGCGGGCCTGCCGACTCCTCATTGTTGGTCACGGCTCTGAGATAGGCCCCGCATCAGCGCGCGCGACCCGCCGCGCGGGAGCCGTCATTGCAAAACTGGGTCGATTCGCGGTCGTAGCCACCGCGTTCCTCGAGGAGCCGGAGTTCCTCGCTGATGCGCTGAAGTCGAGCCCGCAGCCGACGATCGTGTCCGGTTTTTTCTCGGGTGATGGCCTCCACGCTGGTGAGGATGTACCAACGGCCATCACCGACACCGCTGCCGACGCGATTTACGCGGGCTCTATTGGCCGTGCAGTCGCCGTCCGCACACTCATTCTCTCAGCGATCGACGACGCTCTGGGAGACTGGCACGACATGATGACGTGAAGGACTGGCCCGTCACGGACGCCACGCTCCTGGCTGTGTCACCGCGGGCGCCTTGGCGTCATCCTGTTTGGCCCTCACGATCTCTCGTACCAAGGCCCGCAGCACCTCGTCTACGCCACGCCGCGATATGGCCGACACGACCAGCGGTTTCTTGCGTGCGGCTTTGCGCAGGCTCTCGACCTTTTCGGCAATCGCGTCTTCGTCGAGCGCATCACATTTTGACAGCGCGACGACTTCCTTCTTGCGCGCGAGTTCCGTGCTGTACGCTTTGAGTTCGCGGCGCACGATCCGGTAACTTTCGGCAACGTCCTCAGTCGTCGCATCCACCAGATGCAAAAGGACGCGGCAGCGCTCGACGTGGCCAAGAAAGCGGTCCCCGAGTCCGGCGCCCTCGTGTGCGCCTTCGATAAGACCTGGAATGTCGGCGAGGACGAAGTCCGTTGAGTCGATGCGCACCACACCCAGATTGGGATGGAGCGTCGTGAAGGGATAATCGGCGATCTTGGGCTTGGCCGCCGAGACAGCCGCCAAAAATGTCGACTTGCCCGCGTTTGGAAGACCCACGAGCCCCGCCTCTGCAATGAGCTTCAGTCGGAGCCAGATCGTCATTTCCTCGCCAGGCTGACCCGGATTTGCGCGTCGTGGGGCCTGGTTGGTGGCCGACTTGAAATGCGCGTTGCCAAAGCCGCCGTTGCCGCCACGCGCAATGCACACCCGCTGGCCAACTTCCGTCAGATCGGCCAGCACCGTCTCCTGGTCTTCGCTCAAGACTTGCGTGCCAGGTGGGACCTTGATCTCGATGTCCGCGCCGTTTGCGCCCGCGCGATTGCGACCCATGCCGTTGCCGCCGCGCTCGGCCTTGAAATGCTGTTGATAGCGGTAATCGATCAGCGTGTTGAGATTGGCGACACACGTCACCCAAACGTCTCCGCCCTTGCCGCCATCGCCGCCGTCAGGGCCGCCGAACTCGATAAATTTCTCACGCCGGAAACTGATGCAGCCATCGCCTCCGTCTCCGGCCTTGATATAAATCTTTGCAAGATCCAGAAACCTCATGCCGCCCCCCGCCAGAGCAGAGCCGTTAGCGGTCGCTTGCGCTCGTAAATGAGCGTATCCACCTCCACATTGCGCGCAAGGCAGAAGGCCCTGTTGACGCCAATACAGCGAAATCCGAGCTTCTCGATCACGCGGGCCGAGGCTGGTTTGTCGATGAAATGGCAGCACGTCATCCGCGCCACCCGACCGATTCGAAATCCATGACGAATGACGGCCTCCGCCGCTTCGGTCGCAAAACCACGGCCCCAGTACGGTTTGCCGATCCAGTAGCCCAGTTCGGCGGAGCGATCCTCGTTGATTGTGTACCCGATGAGGCCGACCAGATACCCCTCAAAGTCGATCCCTTGCACAAATTCATTATCCTCAATTCCCCGGATCCAGTCCTGGGCATCAAACTCGGTGTAGGGGTGGGGGATGCGCGCCGTCATGCGAGCGACATCGGCGTCTCCGGCCAGGAGCGCGATGCGGCGGGCATCCGCATACGTCAAATCTCGGAGGATCAATCTTCGGGTGCGCATCTGCATTGAACTTTTAGCGTGAGCTGCGATCCCAGGCACGACAAAAAGGGGAGGTGCCGCAGCACCTCCCCTCAACTCCCAAATAGCGTCCGCTATTTGCCATTAGCTCGCGCTGGCCGCCTTCTGAGGTCGTACCGAGATGTAGATGCGCCCATTCGATTTGGCCTTGAATTCGACGTGGCCCTCTTCGACGGCGAAAATCGTGTGATCGGTGCCCATGCCTACGCCCGTGCCCGGATGCCATTTCGTCCCGCGCTGACGGCACAGAATGTTACCGGGAATGACGTGCTCGCCACCGTACTTCTTGATGCCGAGGCGCTTACTCTCTGAATCGCGACCGTTCCGAGTGGAGCCGCCTGCTTTCTTTTGTGCCATAACCGTTCAATCCTTTGTCGTCATCTCTGCCGGCTTTGGGGCGTCTCGCCGCGCCGGCAACAGGCCCCTTCAGGCCGAAATTCCAGTGATCCGGACCTTCGTGAGATCCTGCCGATGTCCACGCTTCCGCCGCGAGTTCTTCCGGCGCCGCTTTTTAAAGGCGATCACCTTTGGCCCGCGCGTCTGCTCAACGAGTTCGGCGGTCACCTTGGCGCCGGACAGTGCCGGCGTACCCACCTTGACACTCTCGCCCTCGCCCACAAGGAGAACTTCGTTGAATTCCACCGTGGCGCCGGGCTCAGCCTCCAGCTTCTCCACGATGAGAACGTCGTCTTTGGCGACGCGATATTGCTTGCCGCCCGTCTTGATGACAGCGTACATAAGACCTCGCTTTGGCCGCTAAACGGCTCGGGTTTTATCCGCACCCTATGGCGCCACGATTTAACGTGGTCTTTTCAACGGGTTGACGTAGCTGCCAACCAAAGCCTCGGGTAGCATTCATTACCGCGGCCGGCCCTGCGGCCCCACGGCTTCGGCCCTTATCGTCGAGACTGTCAGGGAAGTCAACCGCCAGCCCGGCCTGTGGCGCGAGAACAGAGACGCGGCGCGGCCAACAGGGACGGGCCACCCGTCCCACTCGCAGAGGTATGCCATCGTGGTCCGCGCACCCAACCAGCCACTTGCAACCATCCCAGTCTTGGACTGCGCCGCGGCGTTTCCCGTCGCAACCCTCAAGGCCCATCTCGACCGTGCTCACGCACTTCTCGATTTGGCGACGCGCCGCGTGCCGCCCGCCGCCCTGCGCCAGCTCGACCGCGTTTCCCGGGCCTGGCTTGAGAAGTGGCAAAATGCACATCTCGCCGAAATCGACGAAGTGGCAACAATTCTCGCCCGGCCGGGCGCCTACTTCTTCTCCGTAAACTATGAGTGGGGCTGCACCTGCCGCGTCGCGCCGTCACCCGATCAAACGAGCGCGCGGCTCATACGCGTTCTGGATTGGAAGACCCCGGGACTGGGGCGCTACGTCATGGTCGCAGACGTCGCCGCGCCCGCTGGCCGCTACCTCACACTGACGTGGCCTGGTTATACGGGCGTGCTGACCGCCATGGCGCCGGGCCGCTTCTCGGCCGCGCTCAATCAAGCCCCCATGCGCAAGGCGATGGGCTTCTACTACCTCGACTGGGCTGCCAATCGCCGCCGTGTTTGGAAGATGCCACATCCAACACCCTCCCATCTGCTGCGCCGGGCCATGGACGAGGCTGCCACATTTGAGTTGGCCCGCGAGATGCTGGCGCGTGAGCCGATCTCGACGCCAGCGATTTTTTCCCTCGCGGGCACCAAGGCCCGCGAGGTCTGCGTCATTGAAAGAACAGAGACCGATGCACGTCTCCATGAAGGCGCCAACGTTGCCGCCAATCATTGGCAGGCCCCTGGCTGGCGCGGACACGTTCGCGGCGGGGACAGCGCTGCCCGCGCTGCGATGATGCATCGTGTTGCGGCGACCTTCGATCCGGACTTCCGTTGGCTGCAACCACCCATCCTCAATGCACGCACGCGCATTGCAGCCATCGCCGATGCGACTGAGGGCCGCTTCCTCGCCCGCGGCTATGAAAACCTGGGCCCCGCGACGCACGTGCTCGATACCACGGTTTGATCGCGAGCCTGTTCCAAAGGGCACAGCACGCCGCGTCACGGCATGTCGAAGTGCAACCCGCGGGCTCAAACCGCAACAGATTGGGCGTCGCGAGCGGCCGCGGGCCAATCGCGGGCAAGCTCTTCGCATCAACGGGCGACATGAACAGGTGATCAACATGACCGATGACACGATCGAAGCGGCCGGGCGTCAGCGCTACGCCGCCATCCGGGCTTTTTACGTCCACGTTCTCATATTCATGCCCGTCCTTGCCGTGCTTGCCGTGCTGGACATGTTGACGGGGAGCAGACTGTGGATGCACTGGGTCGGACTAGGGTGGGGCCTCATCATTTTGGTCCACGGCTGGTCCGCATTCGTCACGACACCAAGGCGGCTGTCCTCACAGTCGGACTTCTCGGACCGCTCACCGAACATCGTTGCGTAACTGCCCGCAGCGCGCACAAAACAGATCCCGGGCGAAATCGATCACCCGGGACCATGTTG
>JAKALI010000227.1 GCA_021813195.1 Pseudomonadota bacterium | reverse complement strand
CGCCCCTGTTTCGGATTGCCCGTGCTGCTCATGCTTCAGCGGGCCTCGCTCCGGTCGGAAACGATCAGCCGTGCGCCTTCATAAACTCGGCGATGTGGTGATCGAGATCGGCATGAGCCGGACAGGCGGTTCCGCAGCGTTTGGCGAGTTCTGCAAGTTCCGCGCGCGCCTTCGCAATCTGCCCCATGGTCAAATAGGCCTCGCCGAGATAGGCGCGTGCCACGACAAAATCCGGATTGCGCTCGAGAGCGGCAGCATACGAGGCCAGCGCGCCCGTCATGTCGCCCTGCTTGCGGGCGGCGTAGCCCAAGTAGGTCAGAACCCGTTCGTCCTTATTCCGCACCCGGTTGAGATAGGACGTGGCCTCGACGTAGCGCCCGGATTTGGCAAGCCAATACCCGGCGTAGAAGAGTTCCTCATCGGGCATCGCCGTTTGCGGCTCACCCACGCAGGCAACCCAGTCCGGACTGGCTTTCACATGGCGATCACATGCCGCGCTCAACGGTCCCTGATCCTTAGGCTGGAGCGCCGGGCCGGCCTGCAGACTTGTGGCAAGACCAAAGATCAGGATGACGCTTAGAACCGGCGCGATCCCCGCGCGCACGGCGATGATAGATCCCATGGGTTGCTCTCCGAGCCCGGCTGATTTTCTACCCCCTTGTAGAGCGCTTCCAGGCCAACCCGCAATGCGCCAGTTTTGGCGTCGGACCGGCCGCCCTCCCCGCGGGGTCGATCAGCCTTTGCCGCGAGCCTCGTATTGAGCAATCCGGGTGGCAAGGTAGTTATGCGGCGCGCAGGCTGTGCCGCAGCGCTTGGCGATTTCTCCCAATTGTTCTTGGGCTTGGGCTAGCCGTCCCTGGCTCAAGTAGGCTTCGCCGAGGTAAGCCCGAGCCAACACGTAATCAGGGTCACGCGCCAGCGCTCGGTGGTAGTACGGCAAGGCGCCTTCGACGTCGCCGAGCTTGCGCATTGCAAATCCAGTCGCATTCAAAATGCGCGGATCTTCGCGGTCGCGGGCGAAATTGAGAACCTCCAGCGCCTCGCTGTAGCGGCCCTCTCGCGCCATCCAGTAGGCTGCATGATAGATCTCATCGTCCGTCGCATTCGCCGCCTTGGGTTTGCACTCCGGCTTCTTTTTGTTCTCGGCCTTCGTGCAGTCGATCTTCTTCTTCGGCGGGCCGAAATCGGCTTGAACCGGCAGGCAAAAAGCTAGAGTCGACACGGCGAGCGCGAGACTGGGAATGGTGGCGAACTTGATGGTCATGGTGTCGTCCTCGGTCGGCCTGATCGTGCAAACATTTCGCGTGGTGCCAATTTCGTGTGTTCTCATTCTAATTCGGGATTTGCGACAGAGCTATGGCTGCCATCCACAGCAGCCCGCCCCGGCGCGGAGCGAAATGACAGCGTTCGCCACGCTAACGCCCGAAGTCGCATCCTAGATCACGGCTGGGCGCTCGCACGCGATTCGCGTGCCAGGGCATGAACCTCGGCCGAGATACGCAACAGGATACCGGAACGTGCTTTGGCGGCGACGCAACGAGGGCTTCGAGTGGCGGGAGTATGTTCGCACCACGGTGCTGGCACGTCGGCAGGCCCGCCGTCGGCGGCTCGACGATGCGCGCGCGGCAGCCGCTGAGCAGGTCCGTGCGGCAGGGCGCAAGGGCCTCGAGGCCGGCGTTGCTGGAGCGGAGGCCGCCGCCCGCGAATTTGGCCGCGCAAGCCGCCTGGCCGCTGTCAGCCTCGGCTCGGGCGCGCGTCACCTCGGCCACGAAATCGCCAGCTGGCTCAACGCGATGCGCGAGGCGATTGCGCGATGCTGTGCGCCGTTAAACCAACGCCTCACCGCAGGACATCGCCAACGATGGCTCGCGGCTGCCGCGCTCGCTGCCGGATTTGCAACCGCCGTCCGCATTGTGAACTTTGGGTGGGATGGCGATGCAGCAGGGCTTGCAGGCCTTGCCATGTTGATCGCGCTGGCGGCCTTTTGGCCGACCCTATTTCCGACGACCCATGCCTATAGCGCTCGTGACAGTTTCACCGGCGCGCCCAACCCGAGCACAGGTCGCTCCCGAGGTATGCGCCAATTGGTGAACCGAGAAACCCCATGGCCGTCACCATCCCGTCTGTCGGCCGGTGCGGGTTTGACCGTCCTGGCGCTCGTCGTCTGGTACGCATGGCCAGCGTGGAAAACACCCGCGTCGCCACCGAGTTCTCAGACTGCCGGGCAAACCCTCGCAAGCGTCGCGGCAAAAAATGCCGAGAGTGATTGGGATTTTGCCGGGAAGGTGCGCGGTCGAGCCCGCGCTGATGGGCCCGGCACCCTGCGCGTCGGCGGGCGTCGCGTAGCTTTGGCCGGTCTCATCGCCCTGCATCCTCGCCAGACGTGTCAGCGCTCTGATGGCTCGACGTGGGGCTGTGGGAAAGAGGCCGCGGCGGCCCTCGACCGGATTGTCCGCCGGGTTCGCGAAGTTGTTTGCACGCCCACGGCCAGCGACCGCGAGCCGATCCCTGCCGATTGTGAAGCCGCCGGGAGATCGATTGCAGCGCAGCTGATCGCCGCAGGCCACGCCTTTGCGGACGGCTGGCTGTGGCCGCGCTACAGCAAAGAGGAATCTCTTGCGCGCGAAGCCAGTCGTGGGCTGTGGCGCGGCGAGCCCGAGCGACCTGATGCATGGGCGCAGCGCATGTGGGATAAAGCGCGAAGCGAAGTGCCTGGCGGCTGCCCGATCAAAGGCGTCATTCTGGGCCCGTGGCGTCGCTACGTTACCCCAATCGAAGCCGATTACGCGAGCACTGAAGTCCGTGAGAACCGCGGCGGACGCTGGTTCTGCTCCCCGGAAGACGCCGAGGCCGCCGGATTTTCCGCCCGTCCGGCGTCATGAGGCTGCGGATGGTTCACTGATCCGCGGATAGGTTTGTGAGCATGAAAAAGCCCGCGGTCGGGGGGGGGGAGGACCGCGGGCTCACTGACATGGCACCTGTTTGGGGGGATGGGTGGGACGGCGCCACGTGAAAACATGGAACACCTTTCCCGAAAATTCCGCAAGATGGCGTGGAAGATTTTTTTCGTTTCGTAAAAATTTCGTAAGGATTGAAACGCTGCTCTAACGATCGGCGAATTCCGGTCCCTATCGGGATTTTCGGGTTTCCAATTTGCTGCGCCGCAGGGAGATCAACCGACACGTTTGGGTCGTTGACGGCACCGTTTCGGGTCCGTGTTCCCCAACCGCCTCAACGGGCGGCAATCCTATCGATTGCGGCGACTGCGTTCCAGATACCTCCTGCGTATCCCAAAAACCATTGTGGGCCCGCGCGTTGAGCGGTCCTGGGCGTTGCAACCGCCAAAGGCCGGGCGGCGAGAATAATTGGTGAGCTCAATCGCATCGCGCGGCGCTATTGCCACCGCAACGAGAATGGCGACAATCGCAATACCGTTTGTTTTGGGGCGACCGCCTGATTTGTGACGGTGCCGTAATGAACGTCCGCCAAAACGCCGGCGATTCCTTGCCGCTCGTCATTCGCCAGTGTCTGCACTTTGACCTGGGCTGCTTGGTGACCATTGAGCCAAAGGCGAACCACGCCGCTCGATTTGCCTTCGTCGAGCGCGACTTCCTGCTCGATGGTGTTCCAACGTCCGCGAACGAGGCCATCCTGGGTGCGAGCGAGTTGCGTGTTTTTCCACATTTCATCGCTGGCGCGTTGCAGCATGAGCGTAACCGCTCCGTTGCTGACCCAGCTCACGCGCACGCCAGCCCCGGCTTCTTGGCCAGCCTCTGGCTGCCCGCGTGGATCGAAGTCCGTGCCGATCGCAAGCCCTGGGAGCGTCCCGGGGGATGCAAAGTCGAAATCGTCGGGAACATACACGTCGTAGCTCAGGCAAGCGGACCGTGCGCTCGACATCTCAAACGGAGTCCACTTAAATCCGATCCCACCGCGCGGCCCCTTATTTTGGTAGCCGCTACCGGTGCCTTCATCGAGGCGGACCTCCAGCGCATGCCCCTCAGCGCTGCTCGGATCGGCGACGACGCGGCTGTTTTCTGCGATTCCCCACTCTGACCATCCGAGCCGTGCCTGCAGACTGGCCCCATCGAGCAGGGCGCCGCTTTCATCGGTGTACGTCATGCGCGTCGACGACACATAGCGTTCGGCGCAGATCGAGGTCTTCTCGCCCGTGAACGACGTCATCGCGGCCCAGCCGACGATGATCAGCAACGCCCCGATCCCAACCGCGTTTGCTATGATTTTGACCGGGGTCATTGTCCCCAAACTCCTGGCATACCCACCCGGGGGACCCTAATAAAAAACACTGAAGGTTTCGCAAATCCTTATCCAGGGTCCTCCCTGTCTCGCTGTGGGCGGTCTTCCTCACTCACACGATGAGAAGACCGTCCGCGTGCAAGGCGCTTGCCGTCAGACCTTGCACGTTCTCCAGGAACACGACGTCGATGTAATTGGCCCCCACCTTAACTGAGACCATCGACCCGCCGGCCGTATCTGTGAAGCGAACAACCTGATCGATCGGCGTGTTCTTGATGGCACCCTTCGCAATATCCTTGAGATCGAGAATATCGCCATACTCGAAATCCGTGATGCGATCGACGCCGAGATGGGTATTCCCGCTCATGACATCCTTCATCAGCCAGACGAAAGTATCGGCGCCTGCGCCGCCGGTGAGGACGTCGGCGCCTTCCATGCCGCGGATCCAATCATTGCCCGCGCCGCCGATGAGGATATCGACGTTCTTCGAACCCTTCATTGTGTCATTGAAGGCAGAGCCGATGAAGCGCTCGATGCCATCGAAGGTATCGTTACTCCAACCGATCGCCGTCTTCTTACTGACGTCGAGATCAATAGCACCGCCCGCTAGCGAATAATCGAGCGTATCGAACTCAGAGCCGCCCTTATAGGTATTGTTGCCGGCGCCCGCGTAAATCCAATCATCTCCCGAGCCACCATCGACGACGTCATTGCCCTCTCCACCGTAGAGAACATCATTGCCGGCCCCACCCCACAGCGTGTCATCGCCAGCCCCGCCATAGAGCGTGTCGTGACCCGACCCGCCATACAGGGTGTCGTTGCCGGCCTCACCATGCACAACGTCGTTGCCGGAATCTCCATACAGCGTGTCATTGCCATTACCGCCATATAGCGCGTCGTTCCCGGCCGCCCCACGCAAGACATCGTTGCCATCGCCGCCACGAAGATCGTTGGCGGCCGAGTTGCCCTTAATCTTGTCGTCGAACGCGGATCCGACCACGGCCTCCATATTGCGCACTGTATCGGTGCCCATGCCGGTTGCACGGGACTTCGACAGATCGACATTAACGGCGTTTGTTGCATTGGCGAACGAGATCGTGTCGAAACCTGCCCCTCCGTCGTAGAGGTCGTTGCCGAGCCCCGCGACGAGGAGATCATCGCCCGCTTCTCCGAAAACCTGATCGTTTCCGTTGCCGCCGATCAGGGTGTCATGTCCAGCCCCACCGTAGAGCGTATCGTTGCCGTCACCGCCATCCAGAAGGTCGTTATTGTTGCCGTGATCGAACGCAACATTCAAAACGGCACTCGTCGATGCGCTAGCTCCATTTGTCTCCGTTGCCGTTGCAGTGACGGTCAGGGCGAGATCGTGCGCAGCCGATGCCGTGAGGACGAGCCCAGCCAGCTGTGTGGGCGTGAGACGCCACACGCCGTTCTCGTCGCGCGTACCGGCAGACAACGTCGCGTTCTCTGGCACGCCCGCAATCGCGATACAGAGGGTTTCCGAACCATCGAGATCAACAAGTGCGGAGTCAATCGTCAGCGCAACACTGGCGGTGCCGACAGGACCGTCACCGCGCAGCACATCATTGCCTGCGCCGCCGATCAGGTGGTCGGCACCCGACGTCCCCGTCAATGTGTCGTTGCCACTTGTACCAGTGGTCACGGTACCCGTCGCATGAACGACGTCACTCACCGTCAACGACGGCGCATCGGCCACACCCGCGATTTGAATGGTGACACGCTGCACGACGCTGGCACCCGATGGATCGGTGATGGTGACGAAGAAGCTGTCCTCGCCGCTGAAATGTTGAGAAGGTGCATAGACGTACTGACCCGTGGTCGCGTCGAGCTCCACCGTTCCGTTTGCGGGCCCCTGGTGCACCGAATAGCCGAGCGCATCGCCGTCGGGATCGCTGGCTGCAATTCCACCGAGCACGGGTGTGTCTTCTGCAGCCGCAACTACGACATCCGGAGCTGCGATCGGAGCCCGATTGAGGAAGTTCTCAAGCGGCACTTCCACCCCGTCGACGAGAATCTTGATGAACTCGACGGTCGAAATTGTCAGGCCGAGGGACGTGAACACGAAGGCGTTTGCGCTCGTCTGCGTGCCGAGCGTGGCTAGGCTTCCTTGCGCCTGCGACAGATTGGCATCCGCCCAGGCTTTGTAAGCTGCGAAATCCGCGCGCAGGGAGTTTGTGACATCAGCCGCGGCGAGATGCAGCTCGAGCGTATCGAGCCCGGCGCCACCCACAAGCACATCGTTGCCTTCTCCGGCTTTGTAAACGAGAACGTCGTCGCCGGCTTCGCCGTAGAGCTGGTCATCTCCCGTACCACCATATATCCGGTCATTGCCGGTTCCGCCGTAGAGGCGATCATTTCCCGCCCCACCTCGGATCACGTCGTGGCCACCGTCGCCGAAAATCACATCGTCGCCGTTATTGCCTTCGATGTAATCGTTGCCGCCGCCGCCATAGATACCGTCGTTCCCGTCACCGCCGAAAATTTGGTCATTGCCGGC
>JAKALI010000226.1 GCA_021813195.1 Pseudomonadota bacterium | reverse complement strand
CAACCTCGCCGAAATCTCGCGCCTTCTTCGCGGTCCGGATCCGACCAAGCAAGCCGACATCGACAAACGGCTCATTGATGCTGACGGCACGGAGACAAAATCCCGTTTGGGCGCCAACGCTATCGTCGGAACGTCGATGGCCGTCGCGCGCGCAGCGGCCAAAGCCGCCGGTAAACCGCTCTACGCCTATCTGGCGTCGGACTCCACCTATCGCCTCCCCGTTCCGATGATGAATGTCATCAACGGCGGACGGCACGCGGCAAATTCGCTCGACTTCCAGGAATTCATGATCGTCCCGCACGGCGCGCCGTCGTTCCGCGAAGCGCTGCGCTGGGGCGCCGAAACCTATCATGCGCTTCGCGCGCTCCTGGCGGAAAAGAAGTTATCCATTGGTGTCGGCGACGAAGGCGGTTTCGCGCCCGATCTTGCCGGCAACGACGAGGCCTGCGCGCTCATCGTCGAGGCCATCCAGCGCGCCGGCTTTGTCCCAGGTGAACAGGTGGCGCTTGCTCTCGATCCCGCCGCGTCGTCGTTCTCGAGCGGTGCCGACTATGACCTCTCGAAGTCAGGCGCCGGCAGGAAGACAAGTGCAGACCTGCGCGCGCTCTATGCGTCCTGGACCAAGCAGTTCCCGATCGTGTCGATTGAAGACGGATTCGGCGAACACGACTGGGACGCCTTTCAAGCCCAGACCGCCGAGCTCGGGGCAGCCGTCCAGATCGTCGGTGACGATCTTTACGTGACCAACCCGAAATTGATCGCGCGGGGCATTGCGGAAAAGACGACGAACGCCGTGCTCATCAAGCTCAATCAGATCGGTACTGTGACCGAGACGGTCGCGGCGATCGAGGCGTGCCGAAAGGCAGGCTGGAACTACGTTATTTCTCATCGCTCCGGCGAAACAGACGATGCCTTCATTGCAGACTTTGCCGTGGCGATGGATGGCGGGCAGATCAAGGCCGGCGCGCCTTGCCGCGCCGAACGTCTGGCGAAATACAATCGTCTCCTCGAGATTGAACGGGAGGTAGCCGGTCAGACATTTTACGCGTCGCCGTTTACCCACGCTCGGCCATCAGCCGCGCCAGCCTCCGCGAAGCCGCCGATGGCGGCGCATGAGGTTGTCGCCGTGATCGAAGAGGCGACGACGGCACGGCGTTGCCTGACTGTTGCGCAGCGGGCCGCTCAACTCGTCGGCGCCATGCCGCTATCGGCGCTCCACATTTGCGTTGACCCGGAGAAACTGATCGCAGCCGCCGAAGAGTGGGACCTTCAAAAGATGCGAGAGCTTAATGAAGGGTCGGCTAAGGACCGGTTGGCGCAGGCCCGTCGTGTGTTCGAGCAGTGGGTCGGGTTTTCCGGTGCGCAGGTCAAATGGCTGGAGCATGTTGGCGACATCACCTCATCCCTGATCGCTGAGGTGAAGGATGCCGCCCTCATCGCAATCGCCCAGCCGCACAACCTGGATTCGGCGGACGCGCTGCACGCCGCGATCTTCAATACGGGCCGTCCGGTTCTGTTTGTGCCAACGGAAGGGCCGTTGCCCGCAACGCTCGGCGAGCACACGGTCATCGCCTGGAAACCGCGCACGCAGGCGCGCAAAGCCATCACCCGGACGATGCCGTGGCTCCGCGCCGCCAAACGCATCACGATCATCGCCGTCGACGAGTCGGAAACGAGTCAAGATTGCGACGAGATTCTTGGACTTCTGAAGGAGCAAAACCTGTCTGCAGATGTCAGGCATGTCCGTACGGAGCAAGGCCAACATATCGCAGCTCGAATTCTCTCCGAGGCGGCAGAGGTCAACGCCGACTCGATCGTCATGGGAGCGTTCCGCTTCGGACAAATCTTCGAATGGGTCTTCGGCGGCGTGACGCACGAAGTGCTCCGACGGACAAAGCTGCCGGTCTTCATGATGCACTGAAAACACGGCTTTGAACGTCCGGAAGGGAGAACGCCGGCATGATGCAATTTCAGGAAGCAACGGCGCTGCGGATTTTCACGGACGAAACGGCCCGTGGCGATCAGCGACCGCTCTTCGAAGAGATCGTCCACAAAGCCCGAAATGCGCGCCTTGCGGGCGCTACGGTGTTTCGTGGACCGATGGGATTCGGCGAATCGAAGGTCTTGCACACGGACAAGATCCTCCGCCTATCCTATGACATGCCGGTCGTTATCGAGATTGTCGACAACGACGACAAGATCAAGGCGTTTCTGCCTGAACTCTCCTCCTATGAAAATTGTGTCGTGACCTTGACGACCGTCCAAGCCTGCCGCGCCGGAGATTGACGGACCATGGCCAGGCCGGCCACCTTCATTGCGGTGCTGAAGGAGCACAAACGCTGGGCGGATGCCGCGTCCGTCGTCTCCATCGTCCTTGTCATAGGTTTGTTGTCCGTGGCGGCCTATCTCGCCGATGCCGCCAAGGCAGATGAGCCTACCCGCATCGGGATGTACATCGCAATCGTGGGCGTCGTGATTGTCGTGTGTATCTGGCAAGCGGCCGCCTTTGTCGTCGCATCGATCGAGCTCGTTCTTCGCCGACGCGATGAGCGAGGCCCTTGGGGGTAAGCGCTCCTCCTGAGCTTTGGATGTCTAGACGGTCCAATCCGTCACGGTTCTTGTTGACCAGAAACTGGACAATGATTCGCTATCCTAGCGGTCGCGGTTGTCGTTGTGCATCTTGGTTTCGAGAAAGGCCGTCAGGATGCCAATAAACAAGAGACCAAATACGATCTCGCCAGGGGCGTGAAAGACCAATGTCGCAACGAAGGCAGCCGCAATCGAGCCAAGCACGAGGAACGGCAGTGTCGGGTCCTTCACGGTGCGAACCAACGACATTACGCTCCCGCTGATCGCCGAATAAGTCCGAGACCAAGCATTGGGCGGAGGCCTTGGAGCATCAGGGGGCGGGATATCCAGTGACATGGGTCCTACGGCACCTCGCGTGCAACGTAGGAGTCATTAGCCCCAAGGGCGGTTTTCGGAGGAACCCCATCTCCGTCGGCGGCCATAAGCTAACACGCGCCGAGAATTCGGCAATCATGCAGCGCACTATGAAGACGCTACGGCGCAAAAAGGCCGAGCGCGCTCAATGTCTTGAATGCAAAAATCGGCATGGCGAGAAAGCCCAGAAGTTGAATTGCTATTACATGACGATTGAATCGGTGCGCCTCGATCAATGTCAGAACATTGACGACGAAGCTGAAGGCCGCAAATAAAACACCGGCTGCAATGCTATAGTGCATCCCGACCCATACACCTAAGCCCCACGCGACCCAACTGACCGCACTAGCCATCAGGCTGGCCGCGTACTGTAGGCGCGCGATCCAATTTTCGGCGGCTGCCTCGGCATTGAACGGCGGGCCGCCCGATTGCAATCCGCCGAGAGCGACCTGCCAGAGCGCCGCCCAAACATATGCTTCGAAGCTTCCTTGGATCGCCAGGTTCATCTCCTGGACTCCTCATCTGCATGAATAAGTCAGAGCATCGGGGAACTCCACGAGAGCCGCGCGCCGCGGGCTCCCCTGTAGGATCATCGAAAGATGTGGCGCGCGGCACGCCGGACTCATTGGCGGCATAGTCTGCCTTCTTGGCTCAGTATGGTCTGGAGATGAACGAGACGTCGTTCAACGAAACGCGCACGCTCGATGTCGTGCTGAAGAGAGTCGTCCTCGGCGCGCCGACGCTCCCGCGCCATCCGAAGGAGCTCGCGCGTGGCAGCGACGCTGGTTTCGACAGCATCATGCGAAGCGCTCAGCAGGCGGCGGAACGAGTCGTCGATGTTCTGGCGCATCGTCCACTGCAAATCGGAGATATTACGCGTCAGCGCATTCGCGACAGCCTCCTCAAATCGCTTTCGCTGCCGCCGTCGCCGCCATGCCGCGGGAAGCAGTCGCGCGAGGCCATCGATGGTCAAGGAGCTCAGGCTCTCCACCCGGCGCTCACCAACCCAATAGGGCTCCCGGCGAATCTGAAACCAGTCATCCGGCGCTGCCGACGGGACGGTGACCTTCAAAAGGGTTCCGGCCGTCTCACGCACGCGCGCGGCCAGGGTCTGATAGTGGCGCTGTTGTTCCGCAATCGCGACCGCAAGCTCCGTTTCGACCGTCGTCGCGAGCTGTCCGAACTCCCGATCGAAGATTGCGGTCATGGCAGACGTCACTGTGGAGCGGGCTGCGTCGGGATTTTTGAAGTCGCTGATGCCAGCAATGACCGAGTTCAGTTGCTGTTTTGCGCGTTTATCGACCGCCCCACTCAACGTGGAGAGCCTGGTCACAGCCCGCCGCCACTCGCCATTGATCGAGTCGTCAAGGACGTTGCGTTGACGCTCGAAGTCGACCACGGCCTGCTCGAAAGCCGCGACCGTCGTCTCGAGCTCTGCAAGGGGAAGCGATAGAGCGCTCGCGGTCATAGCCGCATCAGCCAAAAGCGCTGCCGTGGTCTCGGACATCTTGTTGGCGATCGAGACCATCAGGAAATGGCGTTTTTGATCGACTAGACTCACGCGAACGTACTCTTCCAGCGCCAGCAGGCCGCTTGCGTCGAGCGCGGTAATGTCGCCGGCTTGGCGGGCCGTGAGCGCATGTCGAGCCGAGACGGCAAAGACGCGCCGATCAACCTGTTGTTCCGGACGGGCAGCCACAATCGACGAAAGAAACTCAATCGCCTTTGTCCGGTCGCTGTCGTCGACGAGATCAATCTTGTTGAGAACCACAATGACGCGCGAAACGGTCCGGCATATGCGCGCGAGATAGTCAATCTCGACTTCGGTGATGGGTGGATCGACCGAACAAACAAACAAGGCGGCATCGCATTCCGGCAGCACTGCGTAGGCGGCGTCGGTGTTGTGGGTATGGGTCGAGCCGATGCCCGGCGTGTCGATCAACGTGATCGAATCGAGCCACGCGTTTCCAGGGATCGCGACGTCGACGCGCTGCAGGCCCTTTTCGTTGTGCGGGTTCTGCTCTTCCGTGGTCGCCGCGGCGATCTCGAGCCCTAGAGTGGCAAGAGTTTCGACATCGTGCTGCTCGACGGCTCCAGATAGGTAGCTAAGGCGAATCTGTTTGGTCGAGCCGCCGGCGAGGAAGGTCGGCACGGCCGTCAGCGGAAGGACGCCGGCGCTTAATAGCGGATACCCGACAAACGCGTTCAGAAGCGTGCTCTTGCCACGCTTGAACTGACCGAGCACTGCGAGCTGAAAGGTATGCTCGCTGAGTCGCGCCGTTTGTCGCCTGAGATCTGCAAGGAGTTGGCGTTGGCTGGCGGTAGGCCGGTCGATGGCCTCTTCGATCGCGCGTCCGATCTCGATCAGTCCTTGTTCCGGCTCGAGCGTCATTCGGCGGCCTTCGACGTAATCGGTTGGCCGGAAATTCTGCGTTCTTCTGCTCGCAGCCATTCCAACGTCTTGGCGCGCTTCCCGGAGAGCGGCTTGGCCCATTGGGTTGAGCGAATCGGCTTGTCTTCGCCGTCCCACCACATTTCCTTCACGACCAGCAACGACCAGCCATTCGGATTCGGTTTCGTGATCAGGTACTGGTCGATGGCGAAGCCGGAGTTGCTGCCATTAAAGGTGTGCCGCTGTCGGATCCAATTGACCCCCCGATGGCTCCACTTGGTACGCCGCATGTCCGAATGCGCTTCACCGAGAAGCGTGTAGATCAAACGGAAGAAGGAAGGATCAGCAAAAGTTCGCACGTTTCACACCAGCGCCTCAGTCCCACGATCTCGCCAGCGGTCTCCCCATGAAGAAGAAGGCCCGCCGCGCCCACCCGTGGGGGAAGGGTCGCGCGGCGGGCCAGTGCCTGCCCGGATTATTGCGCCTCCTCCCGGTCGCGGTGGACGGCCTTCTTGAACCCGATTGGGCGGATCGCTCCTTGCCCGGGCAACAAAAAACCCGCCTGGGCGGCGGGTTGTGCAATCCCTCCCACCGCGACGTCTCGCACGGCAGGAGTCATCAGCCTCATCGGCGGTTAAAGGGAGACTCCATTCCCTCAATAAGCCTAACATCGGCACGAGGTCGAAGCAATGGCTGGAACCAATCCGTATTTCGATCGCTTGCGATAATTTACATGCTGGTCTTGGGAGCTTGGCGGTTCCGATTCTTTGGGTTTGACGCTGGCGCCCCTGCCGGGTATCAACAAAAGACGGAGATGGAGCTCTCCGATAACCGCCCTCAGGGCTGATGGCTCCTGCTGTTGAAGGGCGAAAGCTCGGCGCGGCGGGGTCGTTTTCAAAACAATCCAGCCTTCCCGAATTTCAGCCCTCCGCAAAGGAGCAGAGGGTGATGGAGTTCGCTGCGATGGCTCTCGGGGTGCTGGCCGGTAAGCTGTGGACATCGTTTGTCGGCGTACAGCTCCGACGTTGCTCTTTCGCGCATGAGATCTCGACGCTTCAACTCAGCGTCTATGTCATCATCGCTATCGTCACCGGCTTCGTCTTCAGGCAGCTCGAGCTCCACACCTCCCTCCCCGCCCCCGTCGCGAGCAGCCTGTCCAAGGGACTGATCGCTGGATTTGTATGGTCCTCCTGGTTCCTTCCGGGCGCACATGTGCTCTACGCCCGCCATCAGGTCGGTCGTGCCATCACGTACCTCGTCGTCGCCCCTGTGCTTGTTCTTGCGGGCGTGCTCGGCGGCTACCTCGCTCACCAACTCAAGCCCTACTTCGCATGAAGCGCCAATTCGAACACTGAGGTCAGCACGATGCCAGCCTATCGATCCCGAACCACCACTCACGGCCGAAACATGGCTGGCGCGCGCGTCCTCTGGAGAGCTACCGGAAT
>JAKALI010000225.1 GCA_021813195.1 Pseudomonadota bacterium | reverse complement strand
CGCCGCCTGGTACACGATCTTCGTGTGCACCAGATCGAACTGGAGATGCAGAACGAGGAGTTGCGTGCGACTCAGGCGGTGCTTGCGACTTCTCGTGATCGATATTCCAACCTCTACGATTTTTCTCCCGTCGGTTACTGCACGTTGGATGCGGACGGCATCATCATTGAATGCAACCTGACGCTTTGCCAACTGCTGGGCAAAGATCGCGGCGACCTAATCCATTATCCGTTCGGGAAAGATGTTCTTACTGGCGACGTGCCAATATTGCAGGACATGCTAGCCAGCCATGGGAATTCAGAGCAACAGCAGCTTCGTTTGCAACCTCACGGCAATGAAAGCGCGACATTGTTCGTTCTGCTCAAACTGAACCGTGTTACTTGGCATGATGATCGGCGCGCACGCTGGCTGGCCAGCATCAGTGACGTCACTGCCATGCATCGGATGGCGGAGGAACTACAACAACATCGAGACCATCTGGAAGTACTGGTCGAGGAACGTACTACAGCACTTCATATTGCCAAGAACGCCGCCGACGCTGCCAACGTGGCCAAGAGTGCGTTCCTGGCTAATATGAGCCACGAAATTCGCACCCCTATGAACGGCATTATCGGCATGGCCAACCTCTTACGTCGAGGTGGCGTCACTCCTGATCAGGCAGAAAAGCTGGACAGAATTGATGCCGCCGCTGCCCATTTGCTCGAGATTATCAACGACGTACTCGACGTCTCTAAGATCGAGGCCGGGAAAATCGTCTTAGAGGAAGTCCAACTTGAAATTGTTTCCCTCTCAGCAGACGTTATTTCAATCCTATCCGTGCCAGCCAATGAAAAGGGAATTAGTTTGGTCGACGAGAGTGAGCCTCTAATGCTCAGCGTCAAGGGTGACCGAATGCGACTCCAACAGGCATTGCTCAACCTCGCCAACAATGCTGTCAAATTTACCGAGAAGGGTTCCGTCACACTAAATACGTCTGTGCAAGGTGAAACCTTTGATTCGGTACTCGTACGCTTCGAGGTAAGGGATACCGGTATCGGAATTGATCCAGATGCGATACCGCGACTCTTTGGAGCTTTTGAGCAGGCGGACAATTCGACCACCCGAAAATACGGTGGCACTGGACTCGGCCTAGCGATTACCAAGCGGCTGGCGCAGTTAATGGGCGGTGAAGTTGGCGTCGAGAGTGCCATCGGCGTAGGCAGCACGTTCTGGTTCACCGCTTGGCTCAAGAAAGCCGATGAAACGGACTTGGAAAGGAAGGGATTTACTGGAACCCATGATGCCGAACAGGCGATCCGGAATTTGCATTCGGGGAAACGTGTCCTAATCGCTGACGATGATCCAGTAAACTGTGAAGTTGCAAAGAGTCTTCTGGAGGATGTTGGTCTGATCGTAGATTTGGCAGAGAACGGACTACAAGCCATGAGTTTGGCCAAGAAGACATTCTACTTTGCCATCCTGATGGACATGCAGATGCCACATATGAATGGGCTTGATGCTACGCTGAAGATACGAGAATTGCATGGCTATCGAAGGACGCCCATACTTGCTATAACAGCCAACGCATTTGATGAGGACAAGGCGCTCTGTATCAAGGCTGGTATGAACGACTTCCTTGTCAAGCCGTTTAACCCCGACATGCTATACGCGCTCATGGTGAAGTGGCTAAATCGGAGTACCTAATTATGAACCGGATTAACCAAATGGCCGCATGGTCATGGTGAGTTTGAGGGTCTCTTATGTTTCGCAGACCAGCCCTTGAAATTGGATTCTGGCCGATGTCCGCAAAGGGCCAGGCGTGTGGCAGCGATGCAAGCTACCACTGCACCGTAACCGGTAAGCCGGCGGCGGTATTGCTAACGCGAGCAGTTTGAGAACTGGCGCCAAGCTCTCAACCAGCGCGTTTGGATAGGCGTCAGAGCGGGAAAGGCGATTGATTCGAGGGTAACGCGTGCTTGTCGCTTTCCTTGGCGGCAAAGGGCCACGACGGTTTTGCCGTTAGTCAGGTCGAATCCCTCAAGGGCGACATCCTGACCCAAGACCTTTACTTGATCGAACTGCCCGAACACTTCCTCCAGGCAGGTCAGCCACTTTCCTATACCGAACATCGAGTTCTCCGTCCTATCCCTCCATTACTGGAAAAGGGCCCGCCGGGACCGGAGGAGAGGGAGAAGGGCCCCGGCGGGAACTGCAGAAACTCAATACATGCCGTGGATGTAAGGCCGGTAGCGCTGGTCCTCGCCGAGTATGTGGTGGTCCAGCCAGTCGCGTAGGAAGCCGAGCACGGAGACGCCGAGCGGCCGGCGCCCATACCTGAAGTGCTGCTCGCGCAGGTTCGCGACCCAGCTACCGAACGCCAGGTGAACGGCCCTGTGCCGCTGCAGGTCCGGGTAGCCGGCGCTCTCCATCAGCCGCTCCTCGAAATCGAAATGAAATGCCGCGTAGCTGGCCAGTTCGTCGATGATCATGAGCACGGCGTGATGGTTGTTGAGACTTTCGGCACTGGCCAACTGGTTGATGGTGTCGATCAGGATCTGGTGCTGCTCGTCGATGTGCTGGTTGCCGACGCTATAGCTTTCCTGCCAGTTGACGATGGACACCTGCTCGCGCTCCTCGATCACCTTAATGAAGGCGTCGACCACGTCGGGATCGAATTGGGCGCCGCGCTGCTCGATGATCAGGGCCCGCGCCCGCTCGGACGGCCAGGGGGTCTTGTACGGCCGGCGCGAAGTTAGCGCATCGAACACATCGGCGACGGCGCAGATGCGTCCCCCAATCGGTATGGCGTCTCCCGCCATGCCGTTCGGGTACCCGCGTCCGTCGTAGCGCTCGTGGTGCGTCAGCGCGATCTCGACGCCGAGTTCCAGGTACTCGCTCTCCCCCATGGTCAGCTTCGCCTGCCGCAGCAGCCGGGCGCCGTCCACCGTGTGCCGCTGCATGATGTCCCGCTCGTCGTACTTCAGGGGACCATTCTTCAGCAGGATGTGGTCGGGGGTCGATATCTTACCGACGTCGTGGAGGATCGACGCCGTAGCGATTCTCTCTATCCATTCCTCGTCGATTTCGCCAGAACTCCCGCGCGTCATGAGCTTGCGCGCCGTCTGACCGACCAGCCGCGCCACCCGCAATACATGGACCCCCGTGTCCGTGTCGCGGTGCTCGGCGAAGTTCGCCATGGCGACGACGGTGGCCTTTGCGTTCCGCCGCTGGATCTCCCGCGCCGCCCTTTCGCGCGTCACGTCGACGTATGTGAACACGCAGCCTCCCGAAGACAGCGGGCACGCCTTGATCGACAACGCGACGCCGCTCGGCCTCACCCTCTCGGTCTGCGCCGTTTGGCGGCGACCTGCCAAACCGAGGCGCTCCTCGGCCTGGATCTCTTCCGGGCCTCCGGCGAATTCCCCGCGCTCGGACAGGAGATCCAGGAGTTGTCGATACGTCAGACCGACGGGAGCAGCGTCCGCGGGAATATCGAGCAGCCTGCGATAGGCTTCGTTGTGTCCCACCACACGCAGTTCGCTGTCAACCCAAAGCATGCCGTGGTCAAGCGCGTCCACCGCTTCGGCGAGCAGCGAGCCGTCATTCGTGCGCGCGTTCACGAAATCTTTCACCTTCTTGTACTGGATATTTGGTAAATTCCATGTCTGCATGGTAAAGCGTCCGCGTTCCCTGATCGTTCCCTGAAGCGCACGACCGAAATGCAGAACAAGAACGTCACGATATACCTCCTCGGTCCAACCCAGACTGCAGTCGACGGCAAGTACATCACGCTTGGCTTGCACCGGAAAGCTCTGGCTCTGCTGGGCTACCTGGCCGCCGAGCCCGAGCCCCACCGGCGCGACCGTCTGGGCTTTCTGCTCTGGCCCGTCCTGCCCGAACCATCGGCGCGTGCGAATCTGCGCAAGGCGCTGTTCAAGCTGCGTAGTGCCATCGGTCGCGAAGGAATATTGCGGGTCTCCAGAGCAGGCGTTTCGCTGAACCCCGGCGACTTCATCCTTGATCTAGCGGAATTCATGGCCCCGCTGGAAGTCGGCGCGACGATCGGGGAAATGCAACGGAAGCTCGCGCTCTATCGCGGTCCCTTCCTTCAAGGCACCGAACTCGACGATTGCCCGGATTTCGCCGACTGGTTGTCCGTCAGGCGCGAGAACTGCCGGCGCCACGCGCTCGCGCTGTTCGATCGGCTCGGCGACGCGCTCGAACAGGCGGGCGACGACGCAAAGCTGCTGGACGTCGCACAGGCGCATCTACGACTCGAACCGTGGAACGAAGCCGCCCATCGCAGGATCATTCGGCTGCTGGCGAAGCAGGGACAAGCCGCGGCTGCGACGGCCCAGTTCGAGGCCTGCCGTCAGGCGCTGTGGCGCGAGCAAGGCGTGACGCCCACCGCCGAGACCCGCGACCTGCTGCAACTTGTTCAGCCAGGCAGCGCAGCTTTTCCCGGTGCCTGCGAGACCCCGGATAGGCGTCCGGTCACCGTGCTGTGCTGCGGCTTCTGCCCGGCCGATGCCGCCAATCCGGAAGAGGTCGTCGAGCGCTGGGTGGGGCGGCATCGTGAAGTACGGGACATTCTTCACGAGCACGGCGGCCACGTGGCGCCCAGCCATGGCGGCACGATGCTAGCCTATTTCGGCTACCCGACGGCGCAGGAAGATGCAGCTCGCCGGGCGGTACGCGCCGCACTTGCCTTGCAGAAGATCGGCGATTCCCGCATGAAGTTCCAGTGCGGCGTGCACAGCGGCATAGTGGTTTCGAGCGAGTCCTTGCCGGATCCCCTCGGGGAGACCTCTGCGGCGGCGATCCGGCTTAGCGAGATGGGTGAAGGAACGGTCATCAGCGACGCCACGCTGCAACTCGTGGAGGGCTATTTCGAGCACGAACCGGTCGGGCTAGGCGCGCACCACGTCCTCGGCTCAAGCGGAGCCCGCCATCGACTCGAGGCGGTGGACCGCCTGACGCCTTACGTAGGCCGCATGCGGGAAGGCGACGCCCTGCTGGCACAGTGGCAAGCCGCGGTACGCCAGGGGATGCGCGTCGCAATGTTGCATGGTGGCGCCGGCGTCGGCAAGTCGCGACTGGTCCGTGTGTTGACCGAGCAGTTGGCACTTGACGTCCGGGCCATCAGGGAAATGCGCTGTTTCCGGGAATTCGTCCAATCGCCGTTTCAACCGGTCAGGGCGATGCTGGAGGCGATTTGCGGTTTCGAACCTGACGACGCGCCGGAGCAGAAGGCAAGGAAGGTGGCGCATCGCTATAAGACGCATTTCCCGGGCCTCGCAGACAAGGCAGTCACTCTGCTTCTGGCGCTGTTATCGCTGCCCGTCCCGGTCGGCTATGCGATTCCGGGTCTTCCTCCGAACAGGCAGAAGGAGCAGACCATCGATATCCTGATCGACTTACTCACTGCCGTTCCGGCCGGGCAACCGGCGCTGCTGATCGTCGAAGACCTCCACTGGGCGGACGCCTCGACGCTCGAAATTCTGGCGCGCCTGTCGCAACGAAGGAGCGCAGCGCCGGTGCTCGCATTGTTCACCGCCCGGCCCGAATTCTCGGCGCCCTGGCTCGACGCCCTCGACGCCCGCATCGAACTTGCGCCGCTCAACCACGAAGAGGCCTTGATCATGGCGGCTTCGCTCAACCCTGCCGCTCCGGCCACTGCGCACCAGGTCATTGTGGACCGCAGCGGCGGCGTTCCGCTTTTCATCGAGGAAATGGCGAAATTGGTCCAGGACGGGCACACCCGCGTTCCAACGACGCTGCACGACCTGCTTGCCGCCGAACTCGATGCGCTGGGCGAGGCGAAGCGAACCGCGCAACTCGCCGCCACCATCGGTCGCCACTTCGACGAGGCGTTGCTGCGGGCCGTCTCGGATTCTCCCCCCATGCTGGATGCGCTTCTGCGTGTAGGGCTAGTGCTGAAGCGCCGCGGCGGGTACAAGTTCAAGCACGCACTAATCCAGGAAACCGCCTACGAGTCGCAGACGAAGACGGGACGACAGGTCGCGCACCGGCGCATCGCCGAGGAACTGCAAATACGGGGCACCGCCGAACCGGAAGTCCTCGCCCAGCACTGGACGGTCTGCGGCGAAACGCGGCGCGCCATCAAACACTGGCTGGCGGCGGGCAAGCGGGCCACCCAGCATTCCGCCACGGCGGAAGCCGTCGCCCACTATCGTTCGGGGCTCGCCCTCGTCCCTTCACTCGCTGAGAGCATCGAGCGCGACCGGCTGGAATTCTCGCTGCAGTCGGGGCTCGGAGTCGTGCTGCAGGCGGCACACGGCTACGGTTCCGAGTCTGCGACACAAGCCAACGCGCGTGCCGCCGCGCTGAGCTCGGTCATCTCGGACCACGAGGAAGTGTTCCGCGCCCAATGGGCGCAGGTGATGAACGCCATCGCTGGTGTCGGCTCGCAGGCCGCGCTCGAGCCGGCCACGCGCCTGCTGGAGACGGCGCGTCGCCGCGGCGGGCCGCTGGAGAACCAGGCCGCCAATTACGCCATGGCGGATGTCGCTTTCTGGGCCGGACAGTTCAGCGTGGCGCGAGAACATGTCGAACGTGCGCTTGCCCTTTATCGTCCCGAGCAGCATCGGGCATTGCTGGATCAATTCGGCGAGGATCTTTCGGTCTCGTGTATGGCCTATCAGGCGTGGTCGGCATTCTTCCTTGGCTACCCGGACACGGCCCAACGCGTTGCGCGAGCGATGCTCGATCGCGCCCGCAAGTTGGCGCATCCCCACACGCTGGCGCTGGCTCTGTGCTTTGCGTCCGTTCTGTATCGCTGGCTGGAGAAGCCGCTGGAAACGCTGAAGCTCTCGGATGAAACCATCTCCG
>JAKALI010000224.1 GCA_021813195.1 Pseudomonadota bacterium | reverse complement strand
TGGAGCAAAGGCACCATTCGTGACCTTATCGGCATCGGCATCGACGAGGATCATCACGAAATCCCGGGTGGCCTCCACGATGCGCGGATCGCGAAAGACCTCGCGATACTTGCGGCACGCCGTGCACCAGGGCGCGTGGAAGACGAGAACCGCGGTTTTGCCCGTACGAATCGCCTCGGGAACACCGCTGCGCATGTCGTGCCATGCAATGGCTGGGGCGTTCCACTCTTCAGCCAGCGGTGGCGATCCCGCCGTCGCGAGAGGCGGCGCGGCAAAGAGCGCCAGCGCGACGATCAAAAAAGCGAAGGTGGAATTGCGAAGGAACAACATGGGTGGCACTCTGAGCAGTGTTGCGAACGACTCGCAGGCTCCTAGGCGGCACGTGATCACCACTGAAGCGCCCGCGATTCGTGGGTATTTGTCGCTTTTACGTCGTGCGATCAAGTTGGATCGCAACATGTGGTCTCTGTCAGGGCGGCCGTCTCTGATCTTCAGGACCCGGTTGGGCTGGCCGCGACTTGGAGCAGCGGGGCGATGCGCGCGATGATGCGCGCCGTGGTTGGCGCAGCGTTGCGGCCGGCCGTAATTTCCCCGTCCGTGTCCGCGATCCCGTTGGGCTCGAAGAGCATGACGAAGGTGACGTAGGCGGGATCACGCGCCGGAAACACGCCGAGGAACGAGGAAATCACGGATTTTGCTTGGTAACGCCCGCGACGTGCCATTTCGGCCGTCCCCGTCTTGCCGCCGACGTCATAGCCCGCCACATCGGCGCGCCGCCCCGTGCCGGCCGGATCGGTCACGTTCAGTCGCATCAACTCGCCGAGTTTGGCGCTGGTTTCCGGGCGGACGACCCGATCAACCCGCACCCCACCTTCGGCGGAACTTGAGGCTGTTCCCCCGCCGGCGAGAAACGTCGGGCGCACGCGTACGCCTCCGTTCAGGAGAGAGGCAGCGGCGGCGGTGAACTGGAGCGGCGAGATCGCCATGCCGTGTCCGTAAGAAATCGTAATTTGCTCGGCGCGGCCCCAATGCTTGGGCAGCTGAGGGGGCGCGGACGGTCCCGCTTCCGTCACGATAGGCTTGAAGAGTCCCAAGTTCTCAAGGAAGGCACGCTGACGGCCGGCCCCGGCGCTGAGCGCCAATTGCCCCGCCCCAACATTGGAGGAGCGTACGAAGACCTCGGCAAGCGTCATCGGGCGGCCGAGCGGGTAGAGATCCCGTATGGTAAAGCGACCAGCTGTCAACGGTTCTGCGGTGTCGACGAGACTATCCAGGCGCGCGCCGTCTTCGATCGCCATCGCCACCGTAATGAATTTCATGACAGAACCGAGCTCATACGTTCCAGCAAGGAGCTTGTCGATGCGCGTGGAGTCGAGGCCATCCGCAGCGCGTGCCGGATCGACGCCCGGCAGGGAGACGGCGGCCGCAATCTCACCGGTCTTGGCGTGCATGATAATGCCGGCTGCTCCGCTCGCCTGATACCGACGCATGGCACTGTTGAGCTCATCTTCGAGCGCATGCATCACACCCAAATCGAGCGACAGACGGAGGGGGGCGCGAGCCGATAGTCGGGCGCCAACAGCAAGTTGAGCCGCTCCGATCTCGTCGATGAACCGCTCGATACCGCTGACGGCTCTGTTGTCGATATCGACGCGACCCAAAATGTGTCCACCGAGTTCACCGGCTGGGTAGGTTCGGCGCACTTCGTCGACAAACGCGAGACCCGGAAGTCCGAAATTGTGAACCCTCTGCGCGAGAGCCGGCGCGAGCGCGCGCTTCACCCACACAAACCGGCGACTGCGATCGCCAAGGCTTGCGCGCAGGTGACGCTGATCAAGTTCCGGGAACAACCCGGTGAGTTTTTCTGCTGCCTCGTCAACATCCTGCACAAGCGTGGGATCGGCATACAGCGAGGGGACTTGAACATCCGTCGCCAACAAACGGCCGGCGCGATCAATGATGTCGGGTCGGGCGTATGTGCTGCCCGCACTCGCACTCATGGCGGAGACCCATATCCCGCTCGATCGATCGGCATCGAGCGCCAATCGCACGAGTTGACCTGCGAGCACGGCGAAGGCCAGCGCCACGCATGCCGCTAGCGCACGGGTGTGACTGCGAGGCAGAAGTGCCGCCTGTCCTCCAGGCTGCGGTTGGCTTAACGCCTGGCTGACGTGGGCGTCATATCCGCGCTGAGTCGGCTGCCGGTTCATGCTCTCGGCCTCAGCGGGACGTCGAGCCGGTCGCCATGTCGCTCGCAAAGCCTGGCAGCAGATGCCGGGCTGCCAGGGGCTCCAGACCTTGCGCCCGCGCGAATGGCTCGATGCGCTCAGGCCGCGCAAGATGTGCGCGCTCTGCTCTCAGCACGGCAATGTCCGCACGCGCGCGCTCCGCCTCGCGCTCTCGCGCATGGAGTTCGCTTTCCTTCAGGCGCGTATCGTAGTTCAGCCCATAGAGAAGAAAGGCGCTGGACAGGGCGAGCAGGAATGCGGCGGCGTTGAGGGTACGCATGATCAACTCCCGGAAGGACCGAAGTGAGCGGCTGCGAACCGAGGATTTCACCCGCAACGGACGACGGTTGCTAATCCACGCGATGCCACACTGGGGCATCGGTGCGTATGGCGGACCGCAAGCGTGCCGAGCGGGAACGTGGGTTCACGTCCAATTCACCTTTCTGAGGAGTTAACGCACTTGAGTTAACAATCCGGAAACTTGGTGAGGGCAATTTTACCAATCGCTCGGGCATATAGCGCGACCCGCGATCATGCTTGCCCGCTCGCTCGGCAAGAAACTGCTTCACGATCCGATCTTCCAGACTGTGGAAGGTGACGACGACGAGACGGCCGCCCGGCTTCAAGCATTGCTCCGCGCCGTGCAGGGCGCGCGTCAACTCCCCCAATTCGTCGTTGACATAGATCCGCAGGGCCTGAAAGGCGCGCGTCGCGGGATGGCGCCCGCTCTCCCGGCGCCCATGGAAAACGCCCAGGATGAGATCAGCCAATTCGCCAGTTCTCTGGAATGGCACCGAAGCCCGCCTGTTGACGATCGCTCGGGCAATCGCGCGCGAGCGGCGTTCCTCGCCAAACTTGTAGAGAATGTTGGCGATATCCTCTTCGGAGAACGTGTTGAGAATTTCGGCGGCGGTTCGGCCCGTTGCACTCATGCGCATGTCGAGCGGACCGTCGTGTTGAAACGAAAAGCCCCGCTCTGGCCGATCCAGCTGCATGGAAGACACCCCGATATCGAGGACGATACCGTCGACGAGGCCGAACCCGCAGCGGGCAGCAATCTCTGCGATCTTGCCGAATGTGGATTCGACGAGTTGGAGCCGCGGGGCAAATTCCGTTTCCAGCGCTCGACCGGCGGCGATGGCCGTCGGATCTCGATCAATTGCGATCACACGGCAAGCGGCGGCCTTGAGGATGGCGCGCGTATAGCCGCCCGCTCCGAACGTCCCGTCAATATAGGTTTCGCCATCCCGTGGCTCGAGCGCCGCCAATACCTCGTTCAGGAAAACGGGAATGTGCGCTCCCGCGAAGTGGGCCTTTGATTCCGCAGCAGACTTTTCGCTGCGGCTGCTACTGGAGGTTCGGGCGTGGCGCTTTTTTGTCATGCGCCCGGTTCGCCATGGCGTGAGGCGCCGAGCAGCTTGCGATGCTCCTGGACTTTTTCGCGCGCCAAGCGACGGCGTTCGTCGAAGCGTTGCGGCGCCCACATCTGGAACTTGTCACCAAGCCCGACAAATGTGACCTCGGCGTCGAGACCGGCGTGGGTGCGAAGCGACTGAGGAAGGACGATACGTCCGTCGCTGTCGATGGCAAGGATCTGGACGTCGCCATAGAGCGCGACAGACAGTTCATCGCGCTCGTTCGAATAATCCGGCAGGCCCGCGAGAAGCCCATCGATTTTTTTCGCAAGTCTCTCGCCGCCTGCATCGAGCGCTGGAGCATCGAGCGAAGGGTAACAATAGATCCCGCCGGCATATCCGTCGCGCTCGAGGACGGCACGAAACGAAGCGGGGATCGAAACCCGCCCTTTGGCGTCGATCTTGTTCGTGAATGTCGAGACAAAGCGGTCCATCCCCCGGTTGCGCACCTCACGCTCGACGCCACCCGCACATTTCCATAGCCCCCTGCGAAAAGGACCTCGGGGCGCCTCCGAACCGGTGGGCCGTGGCGGTCGCTCGGGGCTCGGGCCCTCTCTCCGAGCCGGCGCCACACCACGGGTCCCTACCCGGTGCGGTCGGGTAATTATGGGATGACATGGAATTCTATGGGTGTCAATGGATCATTAACGATTGTTAGTGGGCTGCAACGGGAATGTTGCGGCTAGATCGCGCCTGGGGGCGGCCGCGCGGCGCAACCGTCGCAGCGCTCGGACCCCAGACATTGCGCGCGCATTTGAAGGGTCAGATGTGGGAGGAGCCGAAGAAGAGATTGTGCTCGGCCCCGGTATCACATGGGCAGCCGAGCCAGCTGGTGGCTGAAATAGTTTTCGACGGCGGTGCTGATCGAATCGGCGACTTTGTTGCGCCACTCCGACGATTGGAGGAGGCGGGCGTCTTCCTTGTTCGTCACGTAGGCGAGTTCAATGAGGACAGAAGGAAATTTTGCCGTCTTGAGGACACGGAACGCCGCCTGCTGATCTGGCTTATCGCGCATGCTGGTCGAGGACCCCATGTACTCGATCACCGACCGGGAAAAGAGAGAGGTACGCTCTTGCGTGGCATCGACCTCGCGTTGGGCAAGATCAGAGAGAATTTCACGCACGGCCGAAACATCTGCTGAGCTGCTGGTCTTTTGAACCGTGGCTATCTCGTTCTCTGAGAGGACGTCGCGCTGCACTTCGCCCTTTGCCGATTTTTTCAGAGAATCGGCAACATTCTCGCGCAGAGTGTAGATCGTCGCGCCCCGTGCGCCGGTGTTGGCGTAGTCCGCATGGACAGCGATGAAGAGCGCGGCTTTGTGGCGTTCTGCAAAAGCACGGCGTTCATCGAGCTCAATGAAACGATCGGTATCGCGCGTCATCAAGACCTTGTAGCGCCCGGTCTCCTCAAGTTTGTCACGCAGCACCTTCGAGAAGGCGAGCACGACGTCCTTTTCGACGGTGCCATTCTTGACGGCTCCGGTGTCGTGTCCACCGTGACCGGGGTCAATCACCACGATGGGCTTGTAGGCCGTCTTTGCGATCTCGTCGGGACGGCGCGCTGGCTGGGGCAGCGGAGGTTGAATGCCTGCGGCGCCCAGCGCGAAAGGCTTGGACTTCAGCGGTTTCTTGGCGACTGCCGCCTGGACGGTGGCAGCGGTGGGAATGATCTCGAGCGCCAAGTGGCGAACTGTGCCCGATGAATCGCTCTCGATCTTGGCGCTTTCGACCACTACGGGCTCGGTCACGTCAATCACGACCCGCAGCTTTCCAGGCCCCGCCACACCGCCGCGGAAGGCTTTGACGAGACCGACAGGTTCGTTCCCTGGGGCTTGCGGCAAACGTAGCGGCACATCGGGCAATTCCACGACCACCCGATTGGGATTGCCGAGAGAAAGCACCGTAAACGTCACGGACTTATCCAGTCCGATCAGAAAGCGGGTGCGTTGAACATCACCCTGCAGGGCCGAATTGCGCGAAACGGCCGCCGCCATTTTCGCTAGCCCGTGGGTCATGTTTCCTTCGCTCATGGCCTCGTTCGTCGAGGCCGTCGGCGACTCGCTGGCCAGCGCCGGCAAGCCGGGCAAAAGACTCGCGCATGCGAGCCCCATCAGCGTGTGCAATAGGACGGGAGCGGCCGTGAGCCGCGCAATCCCTCGAACCATCGTATTTTGACCCCCGTCGACGCAATACGATTCAACCACCGGGAAAGTCTGAAGCTTGCCCGGAGATGATGGCGCTTTCCGGGTCAGCATCTGGCTTTGTTATGGAAGCGTAAACGTTAATGAGGAGTTAAAACGGCAGCGCAATGCCGCCGGTGGAGCCCGACCCGGGCTCAATTTTGTCATTTCATCAGAACGTCCCAAGCCTGGACCGCCTCACGAGGCGCTGCCTGAGCCCGCCCAACGCGCTGCAGCCGCTGCGTCGCATTCGCGCGCGTCGACCCATCGGACCTCGCCATCAGCAAAGACCTCTTTTTTCCAGAACGGTGCGCGGGACTTCAAATAGTCCATCAAAAAATCCGCCGCTTCAAAGGCTGCGCGGCGATGGGCAGAGGCCGTGATCACAAGGACGATGTTTTCGCCCGGCCCAAGCGTGCCAATACGGTGGATGATCAGACAGGCCTGCAAGGGCCACCGCGCGCTGGCTTCCGCTTCGACGCGGGCGAGTTCGGCCTCGGTCATGCCGGGGTAATGCTCGAGCGTCATGGAAACCAGCGGGCGGCCGCCTGAATCCCCGCGCACGAGCCCCGTGAAGGTGACCATCGCACCAATATCGTGACGCCCGCGGGATAGCGCGGCACATTCCGCGCCGATGTCGAAATCCTCGCTCTGCACGCGTACGGCCACGCGGCTAGCCTCCTGTGACCGGCGGAAAAAACGCGACTTCACGGGCCCGTCCGATGGGCATCTCGGGCTTGACGTGCATGTGGTCGATCGCGGCCCGAATGATCGCGGGATTGCGGAACGCCTCGGCATATTCAGGACCGCGCGCGCCGAGCCATCTCATGAGCTCCGCGATAGTTTCGACCTCGCCCGGCAACGTAACCTCTTCCGCGCCTTTGCCAACCTTCTCGCGGACCCAGGCAAAATAACGCACGGTGAGCCGTGTTTCGGATATGCTCTGCCCCATGCTTTCAACGCTCCATCGCGTGCCGCACGCCGGCTTTCAAATAATCATACCGTCGGGGAGCGCGCG
>JAKALI010000223.1 GCA_021813195.1 Pseudomonadota bacterium | reverse complement strand
GTGGTCGACGAGAAAGATCTCAGGAGTTTCTTCGATGACCGATTTCAAAATCAGCGATTCGCGGTAGGCCTTCACCAGACCGAACGGCAAGGTCGAATTGCGCGGCGCATAAGTTTCGACACCGGTTTTAATGACGGGCGGGAGCGCAGTGACATCAAGCCCTTCCGGCAGCACCCAAGAGCCGATGACCGGCGAACCGGTCAGGAGACGCACCGAAAATCCAGGCTTGCGCGCCATGAGATGCTCGGCGATCGCCAAATTGCGCCGAAGGTGGCCGAGCCCATAGGTGTCGTGCGAATAGAGGAAGATGCGAGGCAGGCCGTCTTGACGGCGCCGGCGCGAAACGCTGGCCCAGCCCTCAATAAGATTGATTTTGCGTTCGTCGCGTAGCTCCCCAGGCTTTTCTTTTAACAAGGCAACATAGTTCATCGCGCAAAGAGACCTCATTTGACGCCACGCCGACGCGGCGACATCCAGCGAGTCCCGGTGTTCTTGCGCTGATTGCTGCCGAATGCAGCGCTGGTGTCAGCTACTACCGCGACCTGTTCGCCAGTAGAGATAGCGCTGTTTGCTGACGGCACACTGACGAAGGAGTTTGCCGTTTTGTATGCCGAACAAATTGTGGAAGAGGTTGACGCTTTAATAGGCATCATTCGATGCCTATTTGTGAAAAACGCGGCGAGCGTTCTTTACGCTGTATAAAGTGTTTGGGTCCGGTCGCGCGTGACGTGCGTTTGGATGAAGCTCAATACCATCCGCGTGCCACCGGATGGTCTGTCTTCCATCTGCACGCTACCATCGTGAAGTTGAGCGATGCGGCGAACGAGTGCGAGACCGACACCAGCGCCATTTCCTGACTGCTTGTCGGCGCGCCAGAATCGCTCGAAAACAATGTCCCGCTTTGCTGCGGGAATGCCCGGACCCCGATCTTCCACGATGACGACAGGTCCCGGCTCTATTCTGATTGTGACGGCGGTGTTGGGAGGCGAGTATTTCAAAGCATTTTCGATCAGATTGCGAATGGCAATCTCGATAAGCACGGCATTTCCGAGCACAATCATGTGAGACGCCGCACAGTCAAACTCGATGGACTGCCGCCGCGCAACGGCCCCGATAGCGGCGTCCTCACACACTTTTCGGACGGCCGCAACGAGATCAACGTTATTGAATTGATAGGCCAGAACGTCTTCGGCTTCCGCAAAACGGAGCAACTCGTGCACTAGGCGGCCCAGCTCGTCCAAATCCGCTTTCAACCGCTCGCGCGTCGGTCCCGGCGGAAGCTGGGAGACTTCCAGCAACAGTACGGTGAGCGGTGTGCGAAGTTCATGGGCAGCGTCCGACGTGAATTGCTTTTGTAGCTGAAGCGACCGTTCAAGCTTAGCGAGCATCGTGTTGATGGTCGTGGCGACGTCCATAAATTCCCGCGCCATACCCCTTTCGGATAACGGTACCAGCATCTGGCCGCGCGCCACAGCATTGCCGATCAAATTGGCGTCGCTTGATATCCGTCGCAAAGGCCGTAATGCAGTGCTGGTCGCCAGAAACATTGCCAGGGTAAGCGCAGGGACGATGAAAAGGACCGGGAATGCCACATGGCTGATGAGCTTGCGGATGATGATGCTCATGCCGGCCCAAGCGGGATCGCCGATCATATAGGCCTGCACCCAATATTTGTGATTCGGCAGCACAACGCGCTCGATCAATTGTGATACTGGCCGGCCACCCGGAGTTTGCGCGTGAACCGGGTGAAATCGCTCAAAGCCCTCTAAAAGATCGGAGCCAACCGCCTCCAGATCTTGATTGCCGTCAGGATCGGCTTTCGTCGCCTTGAGGTGTTGGACCTCGGGCAGCCAATGGGTGTTCGCGGAGGCCAAAACGTGACGCGTTGCCAAGAGACGGCGGTCAAATACGCGAAAACCATAGAATTGAGGGTGGCCGCGATAGAGGGAAAGCTTGCTAGGGTCTTGGCCTTTATCCAGAGTCTGAGCGATCTTCAATACGGACGCCCGCAAGGTGGCTTCGCGCAGGTTCGGCGTATCTGAGATGTAGTGAAAAAAGAAGACAAGCGTCAGCAATACCGAAAGGGAAATGGAGACGGCGATCATTCGGAAGGCAAGGATGCCGGACAGCGATCTTGGCGCTTTGACCGTGGTCACTGCGTGCGCTCCGTCAGCAAATAGCCGATTCCACGCATAGCGATGAGATCGACGGTTGCGCCTTCAGCGTCGAGACGCCGGCGCAAACGCGATATCACTGCTTCGACGGCATTTGTCGTGACTTCCTGGTCGAGTGAGTAAACCGCCTGCTCCAGCTTTTCTTTGCGCAGAACACGGCCTTGCCCGCCCATGAGAGCCGTCAGGACGCCCAACTCGCGACGAGGTATGGCAACGACGCGGCCGGCCACTGTCAAAGTCAGTGACCTTGTATTCAGACTTATGTTGCCGGTACACAGAATTTCATCCTGGATTTGCCGGGCGCGACGGCCGACAGCGCGGATACGTGCGATCAGTTCGTCGTCGGAGAACGGTTTGGTGATATAATCATCAGCACCGGCATTCAGCACTTGGACGCGGTTCACAATATCGCCACGTGCCGTCACCGCGAGAACATAGGCATTGTTCTGGCTTTGCCGGATGGCGTTGAGGATGTCGCGACCGTCACCATCCGGCAACGAGAGATCGAGCAACACGATATCGTAATCAACGACCGCGAGCGCTGCGCGCGCTTCCTCGATGCAGGAAACGCAGTCGGCTGTCTGCCCATTATCGGTGACCAGCTTGACCATAAGCGTGGCCAACCGCGCATTGTCCTCAACAATCAGCAAACGCATACGTGCTCACCGTGCCCGGTGCGCCGTCGCCGCGGCATATGCGAATTCGTGTCGGTGCAGACACCATTCATTAATCTCAACACGGAAGCGTACAGCATTCCAATTTGCCGCCTTGAAGGAGCCCCATCCGGTTTTGGGTCCACAGCGTAGTCCTGCCCTCTCGCTGAGCGATATTGTAAGAGGGGAAACGCTACTTCAACCGCTCTCGACGATCCCATTGAATTATAATTCGAGGCCCCGGTGTGATCAGCGCTTAGTGAATTTCGTGTAAAAGTGAACTTCAGACTTTGTTTTATTTGCGGCGGTTGCTGCGGGGGTCTCCGCTATTGACGCAGGACCAAGGAGAATGATCGCGATATGTCGCATTGGTCGACGCCGGACGGTTTCGTCGCCTGCTGCAGTTCAATTTGGCATGGCGAAGATGAACAATGGCAGCGCATATCCGCGCAGAAATCGAGGCGGAGACGTTTTGGATCTCGGTCCTCAGACCAATTAACCCGCGAATACCAGGGCTTCCAGTGATTACGGTCTTTGAGTGAATTGCACGCCGAGTTTTTGCAGTGAGCGCCACGCGACGTGGCAGTTACGTTTCACAAACTCCGGTTTGATCAACAGCGTGAAATCGTCGGGAATCCCGACAGTGTTGCTGACCTCAAGGCAGGCGCCTGTTTCCGACATATTGCGGATGGTGCAATCAATAGCGGCGGCAAGGCCATAGATAATAGAGCCGCCTTTGAGAGTTCTTAGGCGCTGCTTATTTCGTTTTTCGCTCATAGGTAATTCGAATATGCTGCCGATGCACCGTACGGTTGGGCCATAGCTTCACCGCAGGTTTTCTATTTCAATTCGCTGACGGGAACCTGACGGGCAAAAGCAGCCCTAGGTTGAATTGCGCCGTCGGCTAAGTACAGCTTGAAGAAGAGGGGATTACCGGTCCGCCCGGATTTCAGAAGTTGTTTATAGAAATGCTGACCACGAGAGCCGTACTGTTGCCGTACCAGTGGCGTACTCAGTCTAGACTACAAAACTGATCATAACGGTGTCGGGCGGCGGCGCGTCGCTCGTCGATGTAAGCTACCAAATGGGCGGAGAGAACGGCATCGCCGAATATCAGGAGCAATGGTTGCCCCCGGAGCTTCGCTGGTCTCTCCAGAGCAAAAATTTCCCTGTTTCCGATTTGTAATTCCCTGTTGAGCTGGAAAAATTCCCTGTTCTGATAATCAGAGAATTCTGATTTAAGCACCTGAATTCATTTGCAGAGTCTGCCGAGTAAGACGTCGCGGATGCCTGATTCCGATGAATTTCCTGTCAATTTCCCTATTAGCGGGGAATTCGTCGGGGGAGACCGGTTCGATGATGACTACGTCCGCCACCACGCATTCCCTCAGTCTAGAGGTCGAGGCCGAGCGACCGGTGCTGGCAGGACCATTCGGCAAGCATGTTGCAGAGGCGAGTTACGCCGACACCCCGACGCAGGCGTCCTTCGAGAGCAACCCTGACCAGAGCGGGTGACAGGAAGGCGAGCGAGATCGTCATGTTGACCTTGCGGGCGCTGCAGCCTTCGTGGTGCCCGATCGTCTCGGCGGTCGCTTCTGGTCCTTTGACGAGTTCATCGAGCCAACGGCGGCCGCGCACGATTGCTGCAATCAAGGTTGCGCGGGTCTCCGATCGGATCGGGCGCGTAATGGAGCTTATACGAAGGCCGGCGCAGCGTCGCGAAGCTGATAAGAGTCAGACGCGGATCAAAACTTCGTAGGGGCCACGGCCTATCAGAGCCCAAATATAGATTCGGCAATAGTGGTGACGCGCCCCTCCGAGATGAGGTCAGGATGTGAGCACAGCGATGCCCCGGGCCGCTCGATGAATGGGAGTGTGATGGCTCAGCGCAGGAAGGGTTCGCGGGCCATCGCAGTAGATGACTGTTCGTCAAATGAACCGTGATAAGAGCCATTGACGACTGTAGGCAAAAGAACCAAACTTTGTACGGGCTGAATGTGCGTCCAAGTAGGAAATAATTTTATGACCGTACGGTTTCCGGAGGAAAGTAAAAATTTTCGCCTGCTGGGGCACGACCCGTCGGCTGCTTGGGGAGGCGGCAGCTTGGTAGAAGTCAAGAATGGCTTCGCATATGTCGGTTCGGTCGGGGCCTCCAGTTTCAATGCACCCGAAGGTTTCACCGTCCATGACGTCTCCGATCCTCGCAAGCCACGTAAAGTCGCCGAGTTTCGTTCTCCCCCCGGTGTTCATTCGCATAAACTTCGTCTTGTCGGCGACGACTTTCTCTATGTGAATTCCGAGAAGCTGCCCGGCGACAAAGGGAAGGACGGGCGGGCTGGACTCTTCATCTTTGACATACGCAACCCCAGCGCCCCGAAACAGGTTGCGTTTTATGACATGCCCGGCAGCGGGCCCCATCGCTTCGGGATCGATCGGGAACGGAATCTTGCGCTGCTGCCGTGCGACGCGGAAGGTTGGCATAGACGGGTAATTTGGACGCTGGATATTCGTAATCCACTCGAGCCGGAAATCGTTAGTATTTGGGGGCTGCCTTGGCAAAAGGCCCAAGGGTCTGGTTCGGCCAACGACCCAATGCCTGCTGACACTGCTTGCACTCTGCATGGGCCTCCGACAATTCGCAATAACCGCATGTTTGCTGCCTTTTGGGGTGGTGGAGTAGCGGTCATTGACTGCACCGACTTGCGAGACATGAAGTTGCTCGGACATGTCTGCTGGTCACCCCCTTTCCCCGGTAGCTCCCATACGGCTTGGCCCATTGGGGACAAGCCCTACATGATTGTCACTGACGAAGCCCGCGCCCGGCAGAAGTATTGGGATAGTCAGTTCATGTGGATCGTTGATATCAGGGACGAAACGAATCCAATTCCAGTGGCGACGTTCTTCCCCGAACGCGAGAAATACTTCAATCGCCCAGGTCGCTTCGGCGCGCATAACATTCTGGAACATGTTCCTGCCGAGGGTCCGTGGGCCAATTTGGTCTTTTTGACTTACTTCAATGCAGGTTTGCGTGCCGTCGATGTAAGCGATCCGCTTCGACCGAGAGAGGTTGGTTATTACGTCCCTGAAACGCCCGCGACACAAGAAGCTATCCAATCAAACGACGTGGGCACGGACGAAAACGGTCGGCTCTATCTCATCGACCGATGGGGAGCCGGAATGCATATCGTTGAATACACTGGCTAGGCATCATCCAACTGATAGTGAACAATCAAATCGTCGAACATCAGACGGAGAATTTCGAGAGGAGCGGGCCATTATCTAGGCGCGCTCTTGATTCTCTCTAGAAGGTTTTTGTTCTACTGATAATTTCTCACGATGCGAGGCATCGGGGGCGTCGCTTACAAAAGTTAAACCGACTTGTCGGCTTGGTTTCCAATATGCTGCAATACGCGCTCGCTTACGAGCCGACGTTTCAAAAAAGTAATCGCCATCACATTCGTCGCACATCTCCAAACCCTTCCTCATCTGAATTCAGATTACGATTTCACTTACCTATACGCCATCTCAAATTCATAATAAAATGCGTTGCCCCGATAACGGGATAAAAATAACATCAGTCGATCTAAGGGGGTAAACGCATTTGCGGGAATTTTGTGAGGGCGCACAAACTTCGCAAAAATGTTCCCGTTGGCCTAGTCGACTGGTGAGGCGAAGCTGACGCCCACGGCTGTCGAGCGAATGAGCTTGCCCATTTTCGACGTTGTCCTGAGGAGGATGAATTGGATCTCGGCCTCAAAGATAAAATTGCTATTGTTACTGGGGGCAGTCGCGGCATCGGCAAAGCTTGTGCGAAAGAACTGCTTGGCGAAGGTGCTTTCGCCGTCCTCGTCAGCAAAACTCCCCATATCAATGCTGCGGCCGTTCGCGAGTTGGACCAGCTTCACCCCGGCCGTGTCATCGGCATTCCGACGGATCTTGACGATGACGCTGCAATTGGGGCGATGACCACGCAGGTCGTTGAACGCTACGGCCATATCGACATTCTCGTGAACTCGGCAGCCACCGTCA
>JAKALI010000222.1 GCA_021813195.1 Pseudomonadota bacterium | reverse complement strand
CGTCGTATTTAAGGTCCCCGCGCGGATTGAATGCTTTGTGCCCGCGCCGGGGATGTATTGGACGGGGAGATAAGGAAGATTGCGCGATTTTGAAATGGGCGATAATAGGTCAGAATAAGCGGCCATCAGATGGTTTTCATTTCCTGCGAGGCCGCCGTTACGCAAGCACCGAGCGCAACAGTGCTGCAAAGACGCTTCAGTATTGCTCCGATGATGGATGGTACAGACTAGGCGAAAAATCCGATATTACATAAATGACTTATCTATAGTCGTAGAATATCGTGTCGTACCGCTCGTTGTATGGTTTTTTGTGACCCACTTTGTCCAATAAACTTCCTTATCGGACATGCCCGGTTAATCGGTTCAGATTATCCCAGCACCGCTTCAGCGGTGGTTCAGCAGCGTCTGCTTTTGACGCAACGCGGACTTGGTGATGAACGCCGTATGAAGCCCGCTCTGACAGGCAAAACAAGCGTCAATAGGACGTAGTGTCTGTACCCGCATGTGACCCAAGGTGATGGCCAGCTGAGCCGATCGATAGGCAGCATCTGCCGCCGGATTGGCCACTTGGCCCATAAAAGACGAAGCGCCTGCGCGCATCACTCGCGTACGATTACCTCGATTGGCGTGGGCTTCATCCCGGCGGCAGGGTTGTGCTCCTGCGGGCAATTCGACAGCACGGCGAGAACAGGCATGCCGGCTTGCAACTCGACGTAGTCGCCCGGCTTGGAAATGCCATCGGAAATCTCTACATGGCCATTGGGTTCAACTGGCACACGCATGAAGAAATTGATGTTTGGAACGATTTCCGATGCGCCCATCGACCAGGCGGCCAGCTCGGCGATAAAGTTGGCGCGGCAGCTCTTGGTCTTTTTGACGTTGTAGCGTACGAGGTCTATCTCATTGCTGCAACAGCCGGCCAGCGTATCATGGAAACCGCAGGTATCCTCAATGACCGTGAACAAGACTTTGGCGTGGTCCGAATAGATCTTGCAGCCTTTGGTAATATAAAGCGAACGGTTGAGTTTGATCGTGTTAGGAAGATTTATGCGATCGAGCGGCAATTCCGCAGAATAACACAAGAAGTCGACAGCTTGTTGCCCCTCCAGATCAACGAGGCGCAGCTTCTGGCCGGTTTCCAAGCGGCGCGACCATCGGCCGCCGGGCGGTATGATCTCGCGGCTGATCATGCCGAGCAGCGTCTCGGCGGCGGTGGCTGTGGTCATCACTTGATCTCCGGTTGAACTGTGTTCGCCTTTGGTGAGGAAAACTACGTGGCTGCCCCGTCAGCGTCCGTGTGTCGCGTAGCGTGTGAGGAATTGGCGGGCGCGCTCTGTCGCCGGCGCAGCGAAGAATCGCTCTGGATGTCCGGTTTCGACGATCTGGCCATTGTCCATGAAGACGATATGGCTCGCGACGTCGCGTGCAAAACTCATTTCGTGAGTGACGACAACCATGGTCAGTCCCTCGCGCGCCAGGTCCTGCATCACGGCCAAAACCTCGCCCACGAGCTCGGGATCGAGCGAGCTGGTGGGTTCGTCGAACAAGATGACGTCCGGCTTCATGGCGAGCGCACGCGCAATGCCCACGCGTTGCTTCTGGCCACCTGACAAGCGGGCCGGAAAGCTATCCATTTTGTCTGCTAGCCCAACCCGTTGAAGCAAAGCCTCCGCTTCCTGTCGAACTTCGGCCTTATCGCGTTTTAGGACATGGATCGGCGCTTCCATGACGTTCTGCAAAACCGTCATGTGCGGCCACAGCGCAAAGTGCTGAAAGACCATCCCTATCCGCGTGCGGATAGCCGCCAGATCGCGGTCGGTCATGCGCACGCTGCCGCCGGTACGCACGCCAATCCGGTGGCCGGCAAGCAGCACAGCGCCGCCATCGGGCTCCTCCAGCCAATTCATGCATCGTAACAGCGTGGATTTGCCGGAACCCGACGGACCCAGCAAGCAGACGGTGTCGGACTTGTGAACCTTGAGACTGATGTCTCGCAGAACCATGTTGCTCCCGAAGCTTTTCGAGAGCCCTCTCACCTCAAGAACGACGGGCTTTTCGGCCTGTTCGATCGGCCGCATGATGATGGGGATGTCTTCAGTCATAGCTCGCATCAGCGCCGTTCCTCGGCAAAGCGATTGACGAACCCGACGGTGCCTTCAATGGTCACGCACGTTACCCAATAGAGGGCGACCGCTGCCAGGAAGGACGCAAAAGGGACGAAATAGGTGGTCTGCAGCGACGTCGCCTCATGCGTGAGCTCCGTAACGGCGATGATGGTGAGAAAAGCGCTATCCTTGACAATCTGGATCAACTGATTGCCGATCAAGGGAAGCGCCGAGAACAGCACCGGCGGCAAGATAATCCGGCGAAAAAGTCGCCATCCGGAGAAACCAAAAGCATGACCGGCCTCGATCTGCTCTTTCGGTAGATCGGCCCAGGAAGCTCGTAGGAGTTCTCCCATATATGCGGAATTGTAAAACAGTAGCGCTGCGACGCCGGTTGACCAATTGTCAAAGCGAAGGCCGAGTGACGGCAGGCCGTAATAGATGAGATAGACGAACAGCAAGAATGGGACGCACCGCATCGCATCCACGTAGGCGGTGGCGAGGCGCCGGATGGTCCGTCGCCGGGACATCAGCGGGATCGTGAGTAGGGCGCCCAGTACGAGAGAGCCGGCCGCCGCAATCGCCACGATGGCCAGCGTATTTTCGAATCCGGTGATGATCATGCCGCGGTGTTGCCAGACGACGGCGAATTCGTTCATCCGCGTGCTCCCGCCTGTGCATATCGACGCTCGATCTCGCGTTGCGTCTTCACAAACCCGAAGACGATGAAACTGTAGAGTACGAGGGCGAAGATGAAAGGAGGTAGCGGATCGTAAGTCCGGGCCCCGACCCGGATAGCCGCGCGCGTGATCTCGACAATGCCGAGCACGGCCACTGCGGGGCTGCCCTTCACGAGCAGCGTCATCTCATTGACCAGCGCCGGCAGGCTGCTGTGGATAATCTGCGGCAGGATCACACGGCGGAAGCGGGTGATCCGGCGCATGCCGAACGACAGCGCTGCGTCATATTGGTCGCGGGGGAAATTCGTCAGGGCGCTGCGCCAGATCTCGGTGTTGAAGGCCGACGTGCTTAGCGTCAGGGTCAAAATTGCCGCTGGCACGGGGTTCAACGATATTCCGATCTCGGGTAAGGCGAAGAAGATGAGCAGCGCCAGGGTCACGGAGGGACATGTGCGCATGATGCTCACATATACGGTCGTAACCTGATTCAATAATGGTATGCGGGACCAGCGAATGAGCGCCAGCGCCAATCCAAGCGGTACGCCCAAGGCGATGCTGACCAACGACATGGAAATCGTGGCCAAGGCACCGTGAACGATGCTGAAGTAATCGTTGGCTGTCACGAAGTGCCGGTCCCGCCACTAAGCTCAGTTCACGTCGGCCGGCATGTCCTTGAAGGATGTGCCGAACCATTTCATCTGCAGCTCGTACATCTTGCCGCTTTTGCGCGTGGCGAGCAGCGCCTCATCGATCAGTTTCGCGGTATCGGTGTTCCCCTTTTTCAGAGCCCAAGCGATATAGACCGGCTTGGCGATCGCCCGACCGAGTGCGAACACGCCTTTCCGCTCCTGAATGAGCGAGCGCAAGTTGATTTCGGTGTTGACCACGGCGTCGGTGCGACCGAGGGCCAGGTCCTGATAGGCCTCGGGATTGGACTGATATTCGATGATTTTCTTGATGCCCGCACCGCCTTTGGTTTTCAGCTCCTTATCGAATGCCTTGAGGTCGGCGAGCATCGCGGAACCAGCCTGGGCGCCTACGGTTTTTCCGTTGAGATCAGAAGCCGACTTGATGCTCGATCCCGCCTTGGTGGCGAAGAACGTCGTCGATTGCGCAACCGGGCTGGAAAAGTCGAACACCGGCTTGCGCGCCGTGGTCACCAGCACGGCGGTCATGGCCATATCGTATTTGCCCGTGGTAACGCCCGGCAAAATGCCGGCCCACGGGATAACCTGTTGCTGCACTTTGAACGGCAGCATTTTCTTCACCTCGTTGAACAAGTCGTTGTCATAGCCGGTGGAGACGCCGTCCTTTATGAATTCGAAGGGGCGGAAATCATCTTCCGTCGCGATGATCATGTGGCCACGCGCCTTGATGTCCTTAGGTCCTTCCGCGTGAGCTGCGGTTTGGCTAGCAACCAGACCGGCGCCCGCCAAGGTCATGACAGCCAAAGCCGAGATCGGCAGCCATTGAAGCGCCGCGCGGCGGTTCAGGCGGGTGGATACGCGATTGATCATTGAGTGCCTCGTGGGTTGGGCAAACATGTTGCCTGGAGCGTCGAGCGACCGGGTTTCGGACAGATCCGTCGACATGCTGGTCGCGCCACCCGGCCACCGCGCACAACGGAGTGACAGCATCCGCCGTCGAAACATCCAATCAACGAAATATCTTGCAAGCGGTATGCCAGCAGGCAGCGACCGCCGCTTTATCGTGCAGGCCTCATGAAGGGTCGCTTGGCACCGTCACAAATGTCGGTGTTCGTGCGCGCGCCAACAGGCGTCAGAAGCATCGACACCATCGGTGCCTTGTAATTCATCAGTATGGCAATCATCAGTATAGGGACGAATGCTCAAAACCACGCCGCAAATGCCTGCATTGTATGCAGCTTCCAGCATTTTTCGACCGCGACGCGCCGCAAAACAGCGATGACAGCGCTCCGCCGCATGGCACGACACTTGCGATCTTCTTGGTGAAATTTAAGTCCGTCGAACGAGGGCAATGGATAAGACGATGTCCGTCCCCATGTCGCGCGGAGAAGCTGGGAATATCGGGCCGATGACAGGCGTAAGCGGAAAGCGCGAGGGTATAGGATCGTCCGTCCAGCGCCTGGAAGACGATCGCTATTTGCATGGCCGCGGCCGCTTCATTGCCGATATTCGATTGCCGGGGATGCTCGACGTTGCCTTCGTGCGCAGTCCGCTCGCGCATGCGCGGATCCGGGGGATCGGTAAGCCGAAGGGATACGAGAGCTCGGTGTTTGTGATGGCCGACCTTGCCGGTGTGCAGGGCATTCGCGCCGACTCCGGGCTCCCGGGTTTCCGCAGTTCGGTACAACCGGTGCTGGCCTACGAGAAGGTGAGACATGTCGGCGAGCCGCTCGCCGCCTGCATCGCTGCAAGTCGCGCCGAGGCGGAAGACATCGCTGAACTAGTTTCACTCGATCTTGAGGAACTACCGGCCGTGGTCGAAATGACGCGGGCTCGCGATTCTGGTGCGCCGCTTGTCCATGAACACTGGCCGGAAAACGTTTTTCTCGAAACCGCAGTCGATATCGGCTTCGATGCAGCAATAAAGGATGCCGCCATTCAGGTGAAGCGGACCTTCCGCACCGCGCGTCAGAGCATGGCGCCGATGGAAGGGCGCGGAGTTGTCGCTTATTGGGATAACCAAGCGCAACAGGTCGTAGTCTATAGCGCCACGCAGATGCCGCATATCGTGCGCAACGGTCTGGCCGAATGCCTCGGTATCGATCAGGGCCTCATCCGTGTCGTCGCGCCCGATGTCGGGGGCGGGTTCGGCTACAAAGGAATCCTGCTCGGCGAAGAAGTGTGCCTGGCCTACCTGGCGATGACGTTGAAGCGTCCGCTGCGTTGGATTGAAGACCGCCGCGAGCATCTGACAGGTAATGCAAATTGTCGCGAGCATTATTACGAGATCACCGGCTATGCGAGCGCCGACGGGCGGCTCTTGGCGATCGATTGCGATGCCATCGTCGATTCCGGAGCCTACTCGGCCTATCCGTTCTCGGCCTGCCTTGAAGCGGCGCAGGTCGCCAGCATCCTGCCCGGACCGTATCAGTTTCCCGGCTATCGTTGCCGCACCTGGTCAGTCGCGTCCAATAAACCGGCAATCCTGCCATTCCGCGGCGTAGCCCGCACCGGTGTGTGTTTCGCCCTCGAAGTGCTGTTGGATGCGGTCGCGCGCGAGCTGAAGCTTCCAGCTGAAGAAATTCGCCGCAAGAATTTGGTGCGGCTGGATCAAATGCCGTTCGTGAATATTACCAAGAAGATCTTCGACAGCGGCGATTATGTCGAGTGCCTGGAGCGGGCCGTCACGGCAATCGACCTGCCGGCCGTTCGTGCCCGTCAGGCCAATGGTGAAGCGGACGGTCGCAGGATCGGGGTCGGCTTCGCGATCTTCTGCGAGCAGGGGGCCCACGGCACGTCGGTCTATGCGGGATGGGGAATTCCGATGGTCCCGGGATTCGAGCAGGCCACCGCACGGCTGACGCCCGACGGAGGCTTGGAATTGCGCGTTGGCGTGCAAAGCCACGGACAGAGTCTGGAAACGACGTTGGCGCAGATTGCCAATGAGGTGCTCGGCATTACGCCGCGTCGAGTCAAAGTCGTGCATGGCGATACTGCGTTGACGCCCTATTCGACCGGCACGTGGGGCTCTCGTTGTATCGTGATGGCGGGCGGGGCGGTGGCCGCGGCGTGCGAGACCTTGGCCGGCCGCATGCGCAGGATTGCTGGCCATCTGTTGCAGGCCGATCCAGATACGATCGTGCTGGCCGACGGGATGGCGCGTGCCGCCGGCGGCGAGATATCGATCAAGGAAATCGGCAAGGTCTGGTATCACCGCCCGCAGGATCTACCGCCCGACGTCGATCCAGCCGGGCTCGAGGTTACGCAAGGCTATAAGACCCAGCGCGATACCGGCACGTTTTCTTACGCCTGCCATGCCGCTGTGGTGGCGGTCGACACCGAGATCGGTGATGTCGAAATCCTCGACTACAAGATCGTCGAGGATGGCGGTGTGCTGATCAATCCCATGGTGGTGGACGGCCAGGTCTACGGCGGC
>JAKALI010000221.1 GCA_021813195.1 Pseudomonadota bacterium | reverse complement strand
CGGCCCAGGCCTTCGCCGCCTCGGTGCCATCGCCGTTTCGCACCAGATCCAAGATGCCGGCGATCACTTGTTCAGGCGGCGCCTCGCCCACGCCGGCCGGCTGGGCGACGGGGCAAACTTCGACGCATTTCCCACAGCGCGTGCAGGCATCGAGCATCTGCGCGGTGCGGGCGGCAAGGGCCGCCTCAAACGTCATGTCAGGCATAAGCACTCCCGCCATTGTGGCGGCGGTCATTATATCCCGGGCCGGCAATAGACACAGTGGTCAATTCAAGTGGGCGGCGGTCCGACCGCTCCATTCGGGTGCAGCCGGAGCGGCCAACTTCTTTCACCCTTTTTTCCGACGATGAAATTCGTCCGGTCACCTCGACCACCCCACGAAGCACGATGGCATGGTTATATGTTGCATCGCGTGCGGCATAGACGAGCGTCAGCGGTCCCTGGCGGAAAATCTCCCCGCCGGCGCACCCAAAGCGACGCTGAAGGTATCGGCTTTAGACGACTTAGCTAGGAGCTGCCGCCTGAGCCACAGCGGGCCGGTAGAGCAATGACCACATGGCGATGACGGCAACCGCGTTACCAATCAACAGTACGATCCAAAACGCGACTGGTGGCGTCAAGCCGAGACTCCAGCGCGCCAGGCCGAGCAGCAGAATGATCAGGCCGAGCATGATGTTTGTCACGCTGTGCCAACTCATCAGATCAGTTCGTCGCGCCCACAGTGCCAGCAAAACCACTGCAGCGCCCGCGACGATCAGTTCAAACTGACCCACGTTGCCGGCCGGGACAGAGAAGATCGCGCGATAGACCAGCCAAAGCCCTATCAATATGGTTGTCGCGTTCGCAATCATCCCTGCACCTCGGTTTCATGGGTGAGCTGGAGCAGACGCCAGGTGGCCGGCGGGATACCAAGAAAGGCGACGCTGCTGGCAAAGATCAGCCCCTTCCAGCCGGCGCCGAGCGGGGCCCAGATCACGATTGCCATTGCCGTCAGCACATGCAGTCCATAGAGGACCAAGGATAGCCGACGCAGCGCGATAGCGTCCTGGATACGCGCGAAGGTGTAGGCAAGGCCATAGCCTCCGGCTAAGGCCACATAGAATCCGAGCAAAACGGCGGTCAGAAGCAGCTCGATTCCGTTCATTCAGCGGGCTCCGCGGAGAGCACCAGTTTGCGCTTGCCGATCGTGAGGAAATCCCACACCAAGGCGACATAGCCGGCCGCGAACATGATGCCGAAGATGAAACGGGTGATCATGCCTTCGACGAACCACGGGTTCGCCTGGCCCATCAGGTACGCTTCGTGGGTCGAGCCGCCAATTGCGCGTTCAATGAAGGCCTGCGCAAAGCCGGCCACCAGCAGCGCGCCCACCATGCCGAGCAGACCGATGTTTAGCGCCGCGAACGACCATTTCCACAACCTGCCATCGAGTTGTGCGACACCGCGCAGCTTCTGGATGACCAGATACATCACCGACAACACGGCGCAGGCATAAGCGCCCCAGAAGGCGAAGTGTCCGTGCGAAACAGTCCACTGCGTTCCGTGCGCGTAGAGATTCACCTGTGGTAGCGTGAACATGAAACCCCATACGCCGCCGCCGAGGAAGTTGCCGAACGCCTCCGCCAGCATCCAATAGAAGGCCGGCCGGTTGGTCGTCTTCATGTGATGGGTGCCGGCGTCGTAGACGGCGTGGATCACCATGCCGAGCAGCGGCAGCGGCTCAAGCGCCGAAAACAGCCCGCCGATCGTCAGCCAGTAGCTTGGGGTGCCGATCCAGAAATAGTGGTGACCCAGCCCTAGGATGCCGGTGCCGAGGACAAGCGCCACCTCGATGTAAAGCCATGTTTCGACAATTCGTCGGGGAGTGCCGAGAAGCTGCATGAGCGTCCAGGCCATGATGCAGCCGATCAGGACTTCCCAGGTCGCTTCGACCCAAAGGTGGACGAGCCACCACCACCAAAACAGATCTTCCGACATGTTACTCATGGCGGGAAACGCGTCGAGATATAGAACAAGCAGCGGCACAAGGTCGATCATCAATACCGCGGTAATGCCACTGACCTTGCGGGTCGTCAAAGCGGTACCAAGAACGTTATAGGCAAATACCGCCATCACCACGACGACACCCACGGCGGCCCAGCGCGGCGCTTCAACGTATTTTCGGCCTTGGTTGATGAACCACAGCGCCATCTCGTTGCTGCCACCGTGCTGAACGACGATGAAGACAACCGCCACGACGGCAACGGCCGCGCAGAACACGTGGAACAACATCTCCGCCAATTTGATCCCGACGAGATCACGGTCGAATTCTTCCGGCAAAAACCAGTAGATCGCTCCCATGAAGCCCATCAGGAGCCAGATGATCATCGTGTCGATGTGGAGGATTTTGGCGATGTTGAAATTGAGGATTCCAAACAGAAAATCCGGGTTGATGTAGTAATAGGCCGACATCAGGCCGGCGACTGTCATGATGCCGAACAGCGCGATGGCCGCCGTCAGATATTTGAGCGCAAGCTTCTGGGAGCGATACATCCCGGGCCTCCTACCGTTTCGCCTGCATGTGACCGAAATTCGGCGGGAATCCGTTGGTGTCGACGGCTGACATCCATTTGAGATATGCGACGGTGGCTTCGGCCTCCTTGCGGGTCAGTCCGAGATTGGGCATCCGGCGCTCCGAGATACGATATTTTTCCGGGTGCATCAGGAACAACACCATGGCCTCTTCCTTGGTCTTGGCGCCGGTGATGGCCTCCCAGGTCTTCCAGCCCGGATCGAGCCATGCCTTCGTGAGATCGGGCGCGTAATAGGATCCGTTGCCGAAGAAGGTGTGGCAATCGATGCAGGCACGGCTTTGAATCACCATCTTGCCCTCGCCGATAAGCGATTTGGCCTGCGCCGCATCGACGGTCTTGCCGAACAGCGGTTCGGACCCGCCAACTACGGGAATATCCTCGCCGCGATCGGTATCGAACTTGTAATCGATGTGCTCGTTAATGACGGTGTAGCGAGGCACATGCGATCCGCCGGGCGTAATCGCTGCAAGACTGTTGACCGTCAGCATGATCAGCGCGACCGACATAACCGTCACGGTACTGATGGCGCCGGCGCGCCAGAATGCCGGATCATCGAGATGCATCTAGGTAGTCCTCCGCCAGAGCAAAGATCTCGTTCTGCCCGGCCCCTCCGCGGCCATAAGTGGTATTTTTAATACCACTTATGCTATACCAGCAATATGGTATCGTCAATACCAATATGGGGCGCGAAATGAGACTGCTTTCGTCGAGCGTTCTGGTCCTGCGGGTACTGATGCGGCTGGCGGGTTCGCCGGGCAAACACATCAATACCGACGCTCTCGCCCACGACCTGGCCGTCTCACGCCATCATCTTCATAAGATCGTTCGATATCTCGCCGACGCGGACCTCGTCTGCACGGCGCGGGGCGCGCGCGGAGGCGTCATGTTGGCTTTGCCAGCCTTCGAAATTCGAGTAGGGGACGTCGTGCGTCGCCACGAGCGCGATCAGCTCTTGTTTGAGTGCTTCGGTCTCGACGACAGCGCTTGTGCACAGCTACCGCACTGCCGTCTGGGCGTTATGCTGATTGGCGCGAAAGCCGCCTTTTACGAATATCTCAATCAATTCACCCTGACAGACTGCCTCGCGGGTCCTGCCGCGTTTGCAAACAGCAGCAATACTCTACAGGGAACGCCGTCATGAGTTCGATTAACTCGCTCTCGATGACCGAAACCGCACGTAAACGACGCGATTTAGTGCCCAATCAGCAGGATGCGTTTGAAGCGTTTGGACGGGCCGTGTTTGCCGATGGAACCCTCTCAGCAAAATTCAAGCAAATCATTACTGTCGCTGTAACCCTTGTGACGCAATGCCCGCATTGCATCCGGGGTCATACGAAGGCGCCATTGCGCGCCGGCGCGACCCGCAGATGAGTTGATAGACGCGATCTGGGTCTCCGGTGAGATGCGGGCTGGAGCTCGAAGACCCCGAGAACCTCCAGGAAACTATGGCCGCGCCGGAATATTGGGCAAAACCGAAAGCAGCTGACGCGGCACTGGCCGCCCGAAGCGCAGCGCCCGCAAACCCGTCGCCGCGCGCCAACACCTCATCCTGGCGCACCAGAACCTTTGTTCAGCCGGAGGAGCCCATCCGAGCAGCATCTTGTGCGCATTGCGAGTGGCGCTAATTTCCTGTATATCGGTATTCTCAATACCAATTCGAGGACGAGATGACCCCTACGGAACAGCGAGCGCAAATGACGGCTGAAATTATGGAGCGTACCGGCATTGACGACGCCATGATCGACCGTCTAGTGCGCAGCTTCTATGCCTAGGTCCGCTCTGACCCGTTGCTGGGAGCCGTGTTCGATGAGCGGATCGCCGATTGGGAGCCGCACCTTCGACGCATGTGCGCGTTCTGGTCTTCGGTTGCTTTGATGAGCGGGATTTATCATGGCCAACCGATGGAGAAGCATTTGCCGCTGCCGGTGGATGCCCGGCATTTCGATCGATGGCTCTTGCTCTTCAAAGAGACGGCCCGCGAAGTATGTCCGCCGCAAGCGGCGACGCATTTCATCGAGCGTGCGCTTCGCGTCGCGGAAAGTCTGGAACTTGGCATGGCCCGACAAGCCGGCATCCTCTTGATGAAAGGAGAGCGCCTCAGCCGTCCCGATGCCGAGATATTCCTGCCGATCGACGCCCGGCCGTGACGACCGACATCAAACCTCGCACCATGTCCCCGACCTGCGCCATGACCACATCGTCATCCAATCCGTTGCCGGTCGAAGACGAGATCGCACGACTCGGTCGAACCGTCATCCATGAGATTCCCGACGCCGTGATCTTTGCAGACCGCGATGGCGTCATTCGCTTCTGGAATGCTGGGGCGGAACGCATTTTCGGCTTTTCGAAAAAAGAAGCGTTTAATCAATCCCTAGATATCATTATTCCGCCACGCCTTCGTGAGCGGCATTGGGACGGCTATCGGCACATGATGAAGACCGGTCACGCGCGGCATGCGCCGGATGAACTCCTCTCAGTTCCGGCACAAACCAAATCCGGGAAAGCGATATCCATTCAATTCACCGTGGCGCCGGTCGCGGACGAGCAAGGAAAACTCACTGGCATCGTCGCCATACTGCGAGATGTCACCGCGACCTTCCAAGAATTGAAGCGGTTGCGCGCTCAGGCACGATGACAGTCGAAACGCTCACACACTGGGCGATGTTGACAGCTCTGATCCAGAGCTTTGCAGCAGCAGCGATGAATGACATCACGACACAAGATCTGGCTACTTTCTCGTAACGGGTCACATGCGACGCGATTGCTTGGAGTGATTGTCGGTTATGCGCAAGTCTCATTTCGCCATACTCGTTAGGGAGTTTTTCGTCCCAGAACTGCGGGCCTGGCATGGCGAATTGCCACTTTGGAAGGTGTTTTGGCTTTATGGCATTGGCGTCAGTGGCGTGCTGATTACGTTCTACGCCCTAGGCTTTTACCTCGATCACGTCGCCCTTCGACAAGCTTTGCTGCTTTTCTTTGCTCCCTATACATACTGGATACTCGTATCGGTCTGGCGGTGTGCAAACAATACCGACAATCAGTTCTGGAGCGTGCTTGCACGACTTTTAACTGTCGCTTGGGCGATCAATTCAATCTTGGCCATTGCATTTGTCCAAATCAATCTCATTACCCATTATTATCTTGGCTTAAGATGATGGTGGTCGTTACTTTCGCTCGAGCGCCGACGCCTGAAATGACCGGCTTCCCAAGGGACGGTCGCGCTTGTGAAATCCACCATTTTCAGATCAGTTTCCGGTGCGACATTCGCATGACGGCTTCATCCGCCGGTGCAAATCAATGAGCAGCACCGAACGCATGACGATGTTCCGGCTGGCGATCAAAGAATTGTCACCCGCGTATTTTGCCATGGTTATGGCCACCGGCATCGTGTCAATCGCAGCCTTTGTTTACAGTATGGAATACATCGCGGTCGCGCTATTCGCCACAAACGTCACCGCCTATGTCGCTTTGGCGCTGCTTTTCATTTTACGGCTTTTCTGGTTTCCTCGCGCCCTTCTATCAGACCTCGTAGATCACCAGCGCGGACCGGGATTTTTCACACTCGTCGCCGGCTCGTGCGTCCTTGGCAGCCAATTCATACTGATTGCTGGAAATTACGATATAGCATTCGCTCTTTGGGTAGTCGCGGCGGTGTTCTGGATCTTCCTGATTTATGGCATCTTTGCCGCCCTGTCCGTCAAAGAACGCAAACCCACCCTTGCAGATGGGATCAACGGAGGCTGGCTGCTAGCCGTCGTATCCACTCAATCCATTGCTGTGCTCGCCTCACTTATCGCCGCGCACTGGCCACAGCCGTACCGCATTGAGCTCAATTTCCTCGCCTTGTCCATGTGGCTATGGGGCGGAATGCTCTACATCTGGATGATCGCGTTGATCTTCTACCGCTACACGTTCTTTGAGTTCTCACCGGACGACCTGTCGCCCCCATACTGGATCAACATGGGAGCGATGGCCATTTCGACCCTCGCCGGCTCGCTCTTGATCATCAATGCGCCGGACGCCCCCTATATCCACTCGCTGCTGCCCTTCCTTAAGGGCTTCACCGTATTCTATTGGGCAACCGGAAGCTGGTGGATACCGATGCTCATTATCCTCGGCATATGGCGTCACGTCCTAAAACGATTCCCTTTTCGCTACGATCCACTCTACTGGGGAGCCGTATTTCCGGTCGGAATGTACACTGTTGCTACTTGGCAGATGTCTCGCGCAATGGACCTCGGCTTCTTGCAAGTCATTCCTCGATACTTCGTCTACGTGGCGCTGATTTCGTGGTTTGCCACCTTTGCCGGCCTGA
>JAKALI010000220.1 GCA_021813195.1 Pseudomonadota bacterium | reverse complement strand
GATCGCTGGAATGCTCTGGCCGCAGCTGATCGCTCCCACGTCCGCCACCTTTTCAGGGCAGCGTTCGCGCAGTCCATGTCCCAATCAACCCCTGCTTCGTGAACTTGTCTGTCGCATGGCAACGAACGGAACTCTATCGGGTCGCTCGATCTGCCGCCGAAGATTTCTGCGCGGCGGCATGTGTGCTGCATCCCTCGGTGTCGTCCCCTTAAGTCTTGCCAGCGCAACATCGCTTGGCGCACTTGCGGCTGAAAAAGGACTGCGCCTCGGCGCATCCTTTTCTACCGGCGAACTCGATCAGGCGCATGGTCCATCCTACGCGCGGCTCTATCGTGAACACGTTCATCACATCACATCCGAATTAGAATTGAAGCTCGCTGTTCTCGCGCCACGCCCGGGCGCACGCGATTTCGATCCGGCGGACCGGCTATTTGAATATGCTGAGCGAAACGGGCTCGCCGTACGCGGCCACACACTCATCTGGAACGACGACGTTCCTGACTGGGTGAGAGCTCTCACGAAACGCGAAGTCATCCAATTGCTCGACGGGCACATCGCGGCCGTCATGGCCCGCTACAGGGGCCGCGTCAGCTCATGGGATGTTGTCAATGAACCCATCGCGCCCTGGGATCGCCAGCCCGGAAATCTCAGAAACGGTCCTTTTCTCTCGGCCCTCGGCGTCGACTATATCGCACGCAGCTTTCATGCTGCGCGCGCTGCCGACGCGACAGCTGAACTCGTGCTCAACGAAGCGCAGACAGAAAGCGCCGACGAGAACGGACAGGTGTTTCGCGATAGTCTCATGGGGCTGTTGCGCGATTTGAAAGCGGATGGCGTGCCTATCGACGCCATCGGCCTTCAGGCCCATCTCGACAGTGCACGCCCCTACGATTTTCCTCGCTTTGCCGGCTTCATTGAGGAGATCGCTGCCCTCGGCTACAAGGTGCTCGTCACCGAACTTGACGTCAACGACCGCGCGTTTGCGAACGATATTCGCGAACGCGATGCGAAGGTTGCCGAGTTGTATTCCGCATTCTTGAGGAGTGTGCTCAGCGTTCGCGCGGTCACATCTGTCACGTTCTGGCAGCTTGCCGATCACACGAGCTGGATCACCTACCAAGCCCGCGAGGCCGCACCGGCTGCCCTGCGCCGCCCAAGGCCGTTACCGTTCGATGAGAACTTCGCGCCCAAACGGGCCTTTTATGCCATCGTCGAAGCGCTCACCGCGATGCCGCCGCGCAGCTAAGGCTGGCCTGTCGTCGGGCCGTCATGTCCTACCTGCACGCTTAAATCCTCAACGTTAGGCCCAAACTTTCGCTGCTGGATCTGGCGATGATTTTCATAACACTTGGCAAGCTGCCGTTCAGGCGTGAAATCGCGAATAGCTGAGGCAACCCCCTCTGGTGTGAGCCGGCCGTTGCGAATATCCTCCCGCACGGCGAGGAAAGCCTGTGCGAGACGCTCCGCCATATCGTCTTCGTTGGTCGATCGGGAAACGAGCGTTCCGCTCAAGCCCTCCTGGATGACGCATTCCAACTGCGGAAGATGGATCGCACATACGGGACGGCCGCAGCCCAAGGCTTCAAGAATCGCAAACGGCATGCCCTCGAACTCGGACGTCAGAATCCCGGCATGACAGTGGCGCCACACCTCGGCCACCCCTTGTGCCGTCTTGAAACCGTGGCGCGTCGTTACGTCCTCAATCGCAGCAAATTCTGTAAAGCGATAGGGATCGCTCGTTCCCATGTAATGCAGTTCGACGCCGCCCGGGAGCAGATCACGCAACCGCGCAATGGTCTTGAACATCAGCGGTGGTGATTTGAAGAGATCGAGCCGACCAGCGAATGCGATGCGCAACGGCTCGGCATCGGGGAAGGGTGTGGGATGAAACGTGCGCGTATCGACCCAGGTTGAGAGCGTGTCGATTTTGTGCGCATACCGCAGATACGTCTGGCGGATACGTTCCGTGATGATCGGGTTGACGCACAGAAATTTGTCGGCGGCCATCACGGCTAGGCGCTCGTTAATATTGTGAACGAAGCGGTAGTTCTTGAGCAGTGAATCCATTTTCAACCGTGGAGCACCCTCGCCGTGCAGCATCTGGATGAAAGGCACGCCCAGACCGCGCACGACGCCGGCATATTCCACGCGCTGCAAATCGACGCTTGTCGGGCATTGCTTGAGGACGCGCCGTACGGTTTGGAGGTTCCGCAACAGACCCTGCATGAATTGAAAGGTGAGAGATTGACGGATGCTACGGGCGGCTTCGCGGGCTTCATCGTCGGGATAGTAGATGAGCGGCAGAAAGCGGATCAGCCGTCCGCGCACTTCGACCTCGCTAATGCGGCCAAGTTTAAGATCCCCCCGTGCATCGACACCCACCATCAGAAACGTGAAGTCATCGGGCAGAAACGCAATCATATCGCGAATGAACGTTTCGAGCCCGCCGACTTTGGCACCGCGCGGGTCGAACGCATGAATCACACACAGGCGGTACGGCATGGGAAACCTCAAGTCGGACTGAGCCGGCGGGTCAAATGACGACGGGGCAGCGAGGTCTGCATTCAAACCTCGTACCATTGCGCGACGACACCGTCGTGGCCAGGTGCCTTCCGCGTGGGACCATTAACTTTCTTTCTGCTCACCCTTCAAAAGCGCCACGATGCGCGACAACGCATCCGGAAGCAGCAGGACAAGTGCCGCCGCGTACACCGCGACCCCAAGCGAGATCGCCAAACTGAGCGCGACAACCGGTGGGCCGATGGACGGCAACACGGAAACGGCAGCCATCATCCCAAGGCTTGCGATGATGACCCGTAAACTTGCGCCAAGATCCGGGCGGAACCGATAGGCACTCCAGCCAACGCCCAGCGTGATCATCAAACTCAGTGCCGACCCAACCGCCGCCCCGATCACAGCCCCACTGAGACCGGAAATCCACAGCCCGGACAAGCAACCCATAATCGCCAGCGCCGCATCGATAGCGTCGTTCCACAACGGCACCATTGGCCGCTCGTGCAGCAGAAACACCTGCTCGCCAAAATGAATGCGAAAGTTGCGCAAGACACCTGCCAGCACCGCATAGGGCAGCACTTCGATGGTCGTCTGTTGAAACTCCTGTGCGACGACCAGACGCACGAACGGCTCACCGATCGCAACCAGCCCCGCCGCTGCCGGCGCCAAGATGGCCAGCAGCAGGATGCCGTTACGCTCCAGTTGCGCTTGCCCTGCTGCCATGCCCTCTGAGCGTGCACGCCTCAAGGCGACCGGAAAGGCCGCTGCTGTCACCAGCAGGGCTGCAAAGCTCGCAACTCGCAACCCTAACCCCCACCCCACCGTGACAAGCCCGACCGCAACGGCACCGTCTCGCATTTCGACGATGAAGCGCACGCCGTTGTTGGCGACCCAGACCAGAATTCCGCCGATCAGCAAGGGCAATCCGTACTTGAGGGCCAGATGGATCGCCTCGGGCGCATAGTTCTGTGGGAAGATGCCAAACTCCATACGGCGCCCTGCCACCAGCAGGGAGAACGACTGAGCGATCGCATAGCCCCACAACACGATTGACGCGGACGTTTGCGAAGCGCCAAGCAGCAGAGCCAGCGCGCAGGCAAATCCCAGCACCGGCCAACTGATCTGCAAAACCGAATACGTCAAAGTGTCATGTTCGGCGCGGGCGCGATCCGACAGATGTGTCACCAGCCCCCTCGTGACGCAGTAGGCGATGGTCGCCCACGCTAAATCGACGGTCAGCTCAACGCTCGTCACCAGAGGCAGCAGCAGCACGAAGGCCACGGTCGCCGCCGACGCAACTCCCAAAACCAACGTCTCAGTGTTGAGCAGCCGCTGGCGCTCGTCGGTCGAGGAGGCCCTGTCGTGATAGCGCAGGATGTACAGCGTGAACCAGAACGTGGTCGCCGTGTACGCGAGTTCCTGCAGCGCGACGACCAGGGCGAAGACACCCATGTCGACCGGCGTAAGAAAATGGGTCCAGGCAACGATGGCTATGAATTGGAAGAGCGGCCCCAAAACCTGGGCAGGGAGGTACAGCAGGGTCTGCCGCAGCAACATGGTGACGCGTACTCATTCCGCCGGGGGTCCCGCCAGGGGCGACGTTCGCCTCGATTGCCTCTGAGCCGAGAAGCCGCTAGGGACGACTTCGGGCCTTTGCCTTACGCCAGTTTCATGCCGATTGTCGTGCGTCATTTCCGACGCGACGCGGCTGAACGATGGTTGACGCACGGACCCGCGAGGGCTGCTGCGCGGGCCCTCCCATCTCCTTCACCCTCCAATCGTCGCGAGGCTGCTGGGTTGCTGTGCTATCTCGTTGTTCCTCGCCAAAGACCTCTCGCGTGGCACGCCGCGCTCGCTGATCGCCTGGCTGGCAGCATGGACGTCGCGATTGTTGCTGCGGAGGCCAATCCGAGATTACCACACGCCCTCGACGCCCTGCTGCTGCTCGACCGCACGCTCCATCCCAGCGCCGCGCCGGGCTTCGAGACCCTTGATCCCCAGAATGCGACACGCCTTTTTGCGAGGGTGCCAGCGCCGAGTTCCACCTACCCTGATGTCATCGTCGATCTTTCCGGCGGCAGCACCACGCATAAGCCTAGGCGTGCCAGCGCGCGAACGCTGGTGCCCGCATTCGACGGCCGCGCCGAGGAGGGCGCCCTGTGGTCGGCCTTGCTCGACGAACGAGCACCATTTTTGTCGCTGCTTGAACCCGCTGCAGGCTTGGAGCATGACATCGGCCTGCCCGCGCTCGAAACCCCATCGCATTTGTATCAATCCGCCGCCTCCATCGCTGCCCATCTCCTCGATGGCATCGCAAGGGCCCTAACAGGGATCAGCGCATCCCATCAGCCTGGTCGCTACCTCGATCCGGCTCCGCAGCTGTCCGTCTTTGCACCCGCGCTTTTTTTTGGCCGCGCTCTTGCCGCGCAGGCGCAGCGCGTTCTTCGCTGGCGCCTCAGCTTGGGCCCGCAATGGTTCGTTGCGTGGCGCGCGGCGCCCCTCAATCCGCCGTTGCCGCCGGGTCGCATCGACATTTCAGACTGGCAGATCCTCCGTGACGACGGCGCGCGCTACTATGCGGATCCCTTCGTCATCGCGCGTGGCCAAAGGCGCTACGTGTTCGTTGAAGAGTATCCCTACGCCACCGGACGCGGTGTCATCTCGTATTTTGAAATCTCTGACACCGGGTTGCCCACAATCCCACGGCCGGTTTTAGAGCGCGCATTTCACTTGTCCTATCCGCACCTGGTCGAAGTCGGTGGCGAGATCTACATGCTACCGGAAGCCTCCCTGAGCGGTCGCCTGGCGCTCTATCGCGCCGATCCGTTTCCGGATCGCTGGGTCGAGGTCGCCGAAATCGCTTGCCGCCCGCTGCACGACGCCACGATTGTCGCGATTGATGGCACCTATTGGATGTTTGCAACGGAGCAGATCCCCGGCGGCTCGTCGTGGGATCGCTTGGTGTTGTACAGCGCGCACACCCTCACGGGCCCCTGGTTGCCTCATTCGGCCAATCCGGTGCTGCTCGATGCGCGCGCGGCGCGACCGGCGGGGGCGCAATTTAAGCATGGCGGCGCGCTGTGGCGTCCTGCGCAAGACTGCACCGGCGGCTACGGTTCGGCTCTTACACTGGCGCGAATAGATCGACTGGACGAAACAGGCTTCGCGCAGACCCCGGTTCACACAGTTCGGTTCGGCAGGCCTCAACGCGTCCTCGGACCGCACACCTATAACCGTGGCGCCGGACTCGAGGTGCTGGATGTCTTTATGCCACGGGCAACATTGACCAGCGCGGTCTCCTCGGCTCCGACATAGCACCCGACCTGGCGCACAAAGGGCGGAATGCACCAACTGACGCCGGAGCCGCAAGCTCGAGCCGTCGCAGCACGCATCGCGGCGCTTGGCCACCCGCGGCCAATCGGGTATGAGGAGGCGGCTCAATGCGCCGCAGTTTCATGGCGGGACCGCAGCGAGTATGCCGGCTTAGCACAGTGGTAGTGCACCTGATTTGTAATCAGGGGGTCGGGGGTTCAAATCCCTCAGCCGGCACCAGTCCTCGGCGCTTTGCCCCCAATTCAATGGTACCGCCTCCCCGGATCGAACGGGGGACCTCTAGATCCACAATCTAGCGCTCTAACCAGCTGAGCTAAGGCGGCAGGGGCTATTCGACAGCGGTCGCAGACTGGACCGCCCCGCATCGCAACTGTGGGCTTAAGAACCGCCAGCGGCCCCCATCGTCAAGCGAAAAGTCAGCCTTGCGCGAGCAGATCGGCACCAAGCGTGGCGCGCCTTCGACCGAATGCCACTGGAAGGGCCCCGAATTCTGCCCAAAAGCGCCGTCTCGCGGAGCAGGCCTGCCACCATCACCGGATGTAGGGCAACGGGTGAGAGGAATGTCCTGCTGGCGCCATCGGGCGCGTTCCCCGCAGTAGAAACGGAACGCCGTGCGGTGCGGCGCTCTCGGCGCGCGACGCTCAGGGCATGGACGGCCTGCGCTGATCGCTCTAACCTACGGCCAGCCAATCAAATTCCTGGAGCCCCGTCCGGCCGTGCCGCCATATGATCCAGCCCCAGACGTGCCGGTGGCGCTGCGACGTGCGGTCGAGGCGGACCGCGATGTGGCCTTGCTCATCGATCCACAGGCCGCACGGATCCTGGCAGCGAGCCCAGCCGGCGCACGTCTCTTTGGCCAGGAAACCAGGCACGGGCGGGATAGCGCGATTGGTCTTGATGCAGCCATGCCGGCCGTGAGGCTTCTGCGCGCCCATCTTACCGATCCGGATGGGCCACAGACCTCCGAACCCCTCATCTTCTGGACCCGGCGGGGCGCTCTCCAATTGGCATGTACGCTCGAGCGAGCGAGTTCCGGTCTCGTCATCGTTCGCAGCAGGCAAGCCGCT
>JAKALI010000219.1 GCA_021813195.1 Pseudomonadota bacterium | reverse complement strand
GACCCGCGAGATCGAACCTGATCGCACCTTGATGTTCCGCGTCGAGTTCAAACATCTTGGCGGCTTCAACTATAAGAGCGATGTCCTCGACCACGTCATGGGCGACCAGCGGCCGCCGGGATGACGATGCGGCTATCTGCCCGCCTCGCTTCGCGCATCGGCGGCCCACTGGTCAGCCCGCAGCGCTTGTCAATTTGCCACGTCAAGGCCATGGTTTCCGTGGATAAATGGTTTAGCACTGGGTTGCCAATTCGGTGCCCCCGTTCGAATCGGCATCGTCATCGTAAGGTCATCCGGCCGGCCCGTGGCACAACGGCAGCAGTGCTGCACGTGATGCGCTCCATTCGGGTGAATGGGGCGGTCTTCGGAAGCGGAAAAGGAGGAGCTTGAGGCGTGAGGCGGACCTCGACAGACAGACCCGGTGCTGTGACGGCACAACAACGCCGAATGTTGCAGCGGGTCACGGGCAGTTTGGCCGCAACGTTCCTCTTGCTGCCGGCCGCCGTAACGGCCCGCGCCCAAGAGATCACAACCACGGTGCAGCCCGCGGCTGCGCGGCCAGAGCTTCCTGAGATCGTCGTGCCCTCTGATCCGGAAGCCGCTAAACCGTCCACCAAACCCGCAAAGTCCGCGCCGTCCAAAGCGACCGGCGACCGTGCGAAGTCCGCCGCGATCGACCCCGGTGGTGAAGGCGCCCCCGGCAAAGTCAGAGGATCTGGCCAGTCGATCGTGGCGCTCGTCAATGACGAGCCGATCACCGCCTACGAGGTCAGCCAACGCCAACGCCTAATGGGTATGGGGAATGCCAATATCGGTCAACGCGCCCAGGCAAATTTCCAGGCTCTGATCAAGTCTCCGGCGACCTCAGAGCGGCTCAAAGCCATTCTCAATGAAACTGTGAAGGCCAACCCCAACAAGTCGCGCGATGAGATCATTGCGATTTTCGAGCGGCGAAAGCAGGAATTTGCCAAATCTCTCCAGCAACGCGCCATCGAAAGCGCGCGTCAAAGCGTGATGCCGGGATTACGTAAGGAAGCGCTCGACGAATTGATCGAGGAACGCTTGAAGCTGCAGGAGGCCAAGCGTCTCAATGTCGTGGTCGGCGACGATGAACTTGACCGCATCATGCGCTCGATCGCCGAGAAGAACAAAATGACGGAGGCAGAGTTTGCTGCGCACCTAAAAAAAATGGGCGCCGACGCCAACATCATGCGTGAGCGGTTCCGCGCGAATATGTCCTGGCAGGAGGTCGTGCGCCGTCGTTTCGGGCATCAGATTGCCGTGACGGAGCGCGATATTGATCGGTTCGTGGAACGGGCTCCCGGTTCAGGAGGAGAAAGCGTTGAACTCCAGGTTCAGCGCATTACCTTGCCGATCCCCGAAAAACTGGATCAGAAGCTATTGGCAAAGCGCCTCGCGGAAGGCGAAGCCCTGGTGCGTTCTGGCTCAGGCTGCGCCGGGATGGCGGCCCAAGCGGCCAGCATTGCTGGGGCGCGCTTCGAGAATCTTGGAACTCGTGCCGCCGGAACAATTGCCGAGCCCACCCGCAGTCTGCTTCTCAACGCGCGCGATGGGGAAATGCTGCCACCCAGCGTCGCTCCCGGCGGGGTGGAGATTTGGGCGGTCTGCGGACGCAAATCCGTGGCGGCCGATTTGGAACGCCGCCAGAACGCACAAGCCGAACTTCGGCAAAAGGAATTCGAAGTCCTGGCCCGCAAGCATCTCAAAGATCTGCGTCAAGACGCAGCCATCGAGTTTCGTTGATGGCGGAACCGCACGCCGTGGCCCACGCCGGCCCTTCCCCGCCACTGCCCCTCGCACTCACGATGGGCGAACCGGCCGGCATTGGCCCTGAAATCACCATTGCAGCCTGGATGCGTCGTCGTGAGGCGGCGTTGGCGCCGTTTGCCGTGTATGCTTGTCCTGCGGTTTTGCGTGCGCGCGCAGACCGCATGGGGGTCAATCTGGCCATAGCGGAGATTGCCGTCCCGGGTGAGGCCGTGCGCCATTTCGAGTCCCGCCTGCCGGTCGTGCCAATTCCAACGGCAGTTCCGACCGAACCCGGTCGTCCGGCCCCCGCCAATGCCATGGCCACCATCAACGCCATCGAAGCGGCCACCCGGGCGGTCGTGATGAGCGAGGCCGCCGCTCTAGTCACCAATCCGATTGCCAAGTCTGTGTTGTATACGGCCGGGTTTGAGCATCCCGGGCATACCGAGTTTCTCGCCGCGCTCGCGCGCATGCTTGTGCCGGGCGAACCGCATCATCCGGTTATGATGCTGGCGTCGGACACGCTGCGTGTCGTGCCCGCGACGATCCACATTCCTCTAAGCGAAGTCCCCCGATCGCTCACGCGTCCCTTACTGGCCCTGACCATCCGCGCGACACATGACGCCCTCAGACGTGACTTTGGAATCGCTGATCCACGAATCGCGATTTCAGGCCTCAATCCCCACGCCGGTGAGCGGGGCGCGCTGGGTCGAGAAGAGGAAGATTTGATTGCGCCCGTGATCGCGGCGGCCCGCGACTCTGGATTGAACGTGACGGGGCCGCACGCAGCCGATACGTTGTTTCATCGCGCCGCGCGCGCGGGCTACGATGCGGCGGTGTGCATGTATCACGATCAAGCGCTTATTCCGCTAAAGACGCTCGCCTTCGACACCGGGGTCAATGTCACCCTCGGATTGCCGTTCGTGCGGACGTCACCCGATCACGGGACGGCGTTCGACATCGCCCCCCAGTGTTCTGCCTCCCCGCTGAGCCTCATCGCGGCGCTGAAACTTGCCGATGAGATCGCCCAGCGCCGCATGACCCGGCCGGTCTGATGGGACGCGGTGAAATAAAATCGCAGCCCGCTGCTGAGGCCGAGGCAGTGTTGACGCGCGCATCGGATGGCCTTCCAGCCTTGCGCGATGTGCTCGCGGAGCACGGACTGTCAGCGCGCAAGGCGCTCAGCCAAAACTTCATCCTCGATTTGAACCTGACGAGACGGATCGCCCGACTTGCCACGCCGCTGGATCAGCGCACGATCCTTGAGATTGGCCCCGGCCCTGGCGGTCTTACGCGGGCTCTGCTCATGGAAGGGGCCCGCCGTGTCGTCGCCGTGGAGCGGGACGAGCGTTGCCTCGCGGCCTTGGCCGACGTCGCCGCGGCCTATCCCGGGCGCTTGGAGGTCCACAGCGCGGATGCCCGGCACGTGGACTGGAGCGGGCTTTTGGGAGCGGCTCCTGGCGGGGTCGCCGTCGTCGCCAACCTGCCCTATGCGATTGCCACTCAATTGCTTATCGGCTGGCTCGAAATCGAACCTTGGCCGCCGTGGTGGCAGCAGATGACGCTCATGTTCCAAAAGGAGGTCGCAGAGCGGATCGTTGCACAGCCGGGTTCCAAGGCCTATGGGCGGCTTGCCGTCATCTCACAATGGCGCGCTCGTCCACGGATTGCGCTGACCCTTCCCCCTGCAGCCTTCACGCCGCCACCGAAAGTCGCGTCTGCGGTGGTAACATTTGAGCCTGTCCCTAATCCCATGCCCGCCTGTCACGTGGCGACCCTGGGCCGTGTGACGGCGGCGGCGTTCGGCCAACGCCGCAAGATGCTACGCCAAAGTCTGAAGACCCTCACACCTCTTCCAGAGTTGCTGCTGCGTGAGGCCGCGCTCGACCCAGAATTGCGCGCCGAGCAACTCAGCGTGCGAGATTTTGCGCGCTTGGCCCAGTTACTGGAGCGATCCGGTGCACGCGATCACAGGCCAGCTTGAAGATCGCGCACGAACTGTGTCAGACCGGCGAGCCGCTCGCGCTTTAAGCGTTCTGCGGCGAGAATAGCCCGCAGTCCCGCAATGCTCTCGGCCAGATCCGCATTGACGATGACGTAGTCATATTCAGCCCAGTGGCTAATCTCGGCGGCCGCCTGCGCCATGCGCGCGGCAACAACATCCGCAGGGTCCTGCGCCCGGCCAACGAGACGCTCGCGTAGCGCTTGCGCCGAGGGAGGCAAGATGAATACGCGCACCACATCGCCCGCCATCGACTCAGAAAGCTGCTGAGCTCCCTGCCAGTCGATGTCAAACAGCATGTCCTGGCCAGCAGCGATCGCGGCTTCGACGGGTCCGCGTGGCGTTCCATAAAAGTTACCAAACACGCGCGCCCACTCGAGCAGTTCACCACTGTCACGCAAGTGTGAGAATCGCGCTTCGTCGATGAAATAATAGTCCTTGCCATCCACTTCTCCGGGACGCGGTTTGCGGGTCGTCATGGAGACGGACAGCGCAATACCCGCGTCACCATCGAGCAGGGCGCGCGAAAGGGTTGTCTTTCCGGCCCCCGAGGGTGAGGACAGCACGAGGAGCACACCGCGCCGGGCAATGCGGGGCAAAGACGGAGGGATCATCTCACTCAATGTTTTGTACCTGCTCGCGCATTTGATCGATGAGGGTTTTCATGGCGAGCCCGGCTTGCGTGCACGCGATGTCGATGGCTTTTGATGTCAACGTGTTGGCCTCACGATTGAGTTCTTGAGTGAGAAAGTCGAGTTTGCGCCCCACTGGACTATCTTGAGTGAGCAAATCCAGACCCGATGCGATATGCGCCTTGAGGCGTTGGAGTTCCTCTTCGACGTCGGAGCGCACCGCCAGTAGAACAGCTTCCTGATGCAGACGTTGCGGATCGAGCGCGGGCGAGGCCTCCATGAGGCGGCGAACGGTCTCTTCCAAACGCGCCCGCACGGCGTCAGCTGTTCGGGCAGGAGAGGCGGCGACAGCGTCGATCAAACGCGAGATTTCATTCAATTGCCCACGGATCACAGCGGTGAGCCGACGACCTTCCGCACGCCGTGCGGCGTCGAGCCCAGACAATGCTTCCTCGAGCGTCGCAAGGAGTGCGGCGTCCCGAGCGGATTTTGCTTCGGCATCGGGCAACTCCTCGATGATCTCCATGACACCGCGCAGAGCCAGCAATCCATCGACGTTTGGAGGGCCGGCACCCGTCACCGCACGGACCTCCTCAATCGCCTTGGCGATTGCCGACAAGGCATGTGTGTTGATCCGCAGAACCGGTGCTGCGGCTTCATGCTGGAGCGTCAGGGTGAGGGTAACGTTGCCGCGGCTGATCTGTCGTCCCACGGCTTCGCGCGCGCCGGGTTCCAAAGATTCGAATCCCTGCGGCAAGCGCACCCGGATATCCAAGCCACGGCCGTTGACGCTGCGCACCTCCCAAAACCAGCGCATGGAGCCGTCGCAGCCATCGGCGCGCGCAAAGCCTGTCATGCTTTTGGGGCCGTAAGGGGGGCTCTCAGCGCTGGAGTTTTGAGCCATGGACAAGAACAGCCTTGTGAGGATGGACGATGCAGCGCCTCGGCCAGAGCCGACCGGCGGGAGCACCGCACGGCTCCCTGGGCCAAGCACGGCATATCGTTGGGTTCCGGCTCCTTTAGCCCGTTGGGTCTCGCCCGCCAAGAGAGCAGAGGATGGCCACGCGTTGGCCCGGCCCGCAACTTCAAAACTGGGGGAGCCTTAGGGCGCCAGCAGAGATTTCGCCCAGGAGAGATCCCACCGCATGCCGACCGCAGTGAGATATCAGGGCGCGCGGGGCTTGCGTAGAGGCAGCGGGATCGTGGCCGCAGATGCCGACTGGGGGGGAACCGGGCTTACCACCGCGGCTTCATTGGGTTTGGCCGCAGCGGCTTGATTCGGTTTGATGCCGACTTCAGCAGCGGTTTCCATCGCCGCTTGGGGTGCGCCGCCTGCATCATCTGAACCCATTACGGGAAGGTCGTCCGTCGCAGCCGCGGCGCCCCCCGCAGCACTACGAGCATTCTGGGTTTTCTCAATCTGTCGCCAAACCCGAACGGCGGCATTGTGCTCTGCCAGCGTGGCTGAGAACTTATGACCACCTGTTCCGTCAGCGACGAAGTACAGATCGTCCGTCTTTGCAGGTTGTAAAACAGCTTCGATGGACGCGCGTCCCGGGTTGCAGATCGGCCCGGGAGGCAGCCCGTTGATGCGATAGGTGTTGTAGGCCGTCTTCGTCTCGATATCGCTGCGGGTAATAGGCCGCCCGAGCGATCCCTGTCCAGCGACGATGCCATAGATGATCGTCGGATCGGACTGGAGCCGCATATTTTTGCGCAGACGATTGATAAAGACGGCGGCCACGCGCTCGCGCTCATCCGCGCGACCGGTTTCCTTCTCGACGATCGACGCCAGGATGATAGCTTCCTGCGGCGTGCGGATCGGCAGGTCGGGCTGGCGCTTATCCCAGATCGCTTCGATCAACCGCTGCTGATCTGCACGCATCCGTTCAAGCAGCTCCTGGCGCGCCATGCCCTTCGACACCCGATAGGTATCCGGCAGCAGCGTACCTTCAGCCGGTATCTGCGTGATTTCTCCTGACAGATTGGGGTCCGCATTGACCCGCTCGACGATCTGCTGGCTCGTGAGACCCTCTGGCAACGTGACCTTGTAGAGAACGGACTTGCCTTCCGCGATGGTCTCAAGAACCTCGCGCATCGTGGCGCCCTTCTTGAATTCGTATTCCCCGGCCTTGAGCTCCAGGGGCTTGCCCGAGCCAAACAGGTTGCGCACGAGATGGTTGGCGACGAACGCCCAGCGACTGGAAATGATGCCATCTCGCTCGAGACGCTCGGCGATCTCGATGCGACCCTCCCCGCGGTCGATGACGATCGAACGCGTTACCTCGAGCGGACCGCTGCGATCGTAGTAATGGCTGAGGACCAGAGCACCGGCCCCAATCACAACCATGCCCGTCACCCCAAGCGTCAACAGACCGCTGCCAATCCTCGCGACGGCGCCCATGACACGAGATTGCCGCCGCACCCGGCTGCCGCGCGGGCGCTGGGGCGCGCGCTGGGGCTCCAACGCTTCGGCGGGACTACGCGGCCTTTGCGCGGTTCGGCCCGTCGACAGGGT
>JAKALI010000218.1 GCA_021813195.1 Pseudomonadota bacterium | reverse complement strand
CTTCTTCGGTCCCGAGCCACCGCATACCTATCGATTCAATCAGCTATGGAAGTGGTATAAAACCAGTGAGCGCGGGCCAGCTAATTCAACGGTCTGAAGATGGCGGGCTACATCGCATTTGCCACGGCGGTGGCGGTGCTGCGACGGAGATTTTCTGCGGATTTCTCGCCACCGACGACAGTTACAATGCCTTGATTTCGACCCTGCCAAAGGCGCTGAAAACGAATGTGCGCGAGGGAGCAACACGCGAATGGATCGAAGCTTCCGTCCGCTTTGCCGCTGCGGAGCTTGCTGAAGGCAAGCTGGCATCGTCGAGCGTCATATCGCGTTTATCGGAAACGCTGTTGACCGAAGCGGTGCGAGAGTATTCTGCAACTCTCGCCGAGGGAGAGGTTGGATGGCTTAAAGGTGTAAAGGATCCGCAGGTCGGTCGTGCGCTTGCGTTGATCCATCATGATCTGTCCGCACCATGGTCAGTCGAAAAACTGGCAAGCGAAGTCGGCGTGTCCCGCAGCGCGTTCGTCGATCGCTTCACGTCTTTGGTGGGGGTACCGCCCATTCGGTATCTCACCCAGTGGAGACTTCGGACCGCAAAGCATGGCCTGCGCGAGACCGGCAAGACAATCGCCCAACTCGCTTATTCGGTCGGATATGACTCGGAAGAGGCCTTCAGCCGGGCGTTCAAACGCGAATTTGGATTGCCGCCTGCCAAATGGAGAGACCATCATTCCGTTGATTGATGCCGGTACAGTTCGATCCGGCGCTGCAATGTCGCTTGTGAGTCTTGGCTGGCTTAAGACGAGATGGCGATCGAAAGGCGTTTGGTCAAATCGCCATTAGCTGCACAAAAGTCCCAACTCCGATTCGAGTTCACTCGAGAAAAAATGCGCACACTTTTCAATTTTCCGCGCTTTCAAACAGACTGCATACAAGAAATGGTGCGCATCGCACATTCAGAAATCTCTAGCTGAGGCAGATCATGATCGCCATTCGCTTGGCGACTGACCGGAAAACTTTTTGAACGCGCGACTAAATGCAGCCTCGGAGTCGTAGCCGACTTCCTGAGCCACCGCGGCAATCTTAACGCCTCTCTCGGTCAGCCGCTTGGCCGCGAGCTGCATGCGCCATCGGGTGAGATACTGTATGGGCGGATAGCCCATCAGCTGGGTGAACCTGCCAACGAGCGCAGACCGCGACGCGCCGCACTCAACGGCTAGCTCATCGAGCGTCCAGGGCCGCGCAGGCTGAGCGTGCAACAAAGAGAGAGCGCGGCTGATCAAAGGGTCGCGCAGGCCGGACAGCCAACCTGTGTTCGCGCTGCTGAGCTGATCCATATAGGTGCGGATCGCCTCGATGAACAGCAACTCTGACAGCTTGTTGAGGACGCTTTGCGCCCCGGCACGCTTGTCGGAGTTCTCGACCGATGCCAATCGCAGAAAGTGCTCGAGCAAAGCGTCTGTCGCAGCCGAGGTGCCCCGGCCGATGCGCAGGAAGCGCGGCAGCGCCTCCAGCAGCGGGTTGAACGGCCGAACGTCGCAGGTGAAGAACCCGCAAATCAGATGCGCGTCGATTGCTCCCTCTGCACCAGTCCGCAATTTGAAAGGTAGGTCGCTGTCGTCCTCCGGGCGCCGGTGAGAAGCAACGTCCGGTTCGGCCCGCATCCTCGGTGCGCTCGACACCACGTGCGGCTCGCCATGCGGAATGACAGCGATGTCTCCCTCCTGAAGCCGGACGGGCTCGAAAGGCGCGCCATCAACGATCGAGATCCAGCAAGAACCGCGGGTGATCACATGGTATTCGATTGCGTGCTGCGCGCCCGGCCTGACGGCCTCTGCGATCTCAGCCGACGGCGGTGCTTCTGCGACCCAAGGCGAAGCCGCGCTGACGTCAAAAAACACCGATCCCGTCAGCCGGACCGCCGACAAAACTTCCGATAACACGTCGGCTGTCATGGCTATGTAGCTCCGAAAAGCCGGCGCTTTCCAACGATGCGCATCACAAAGTAGCGCGCTTCGCGCCCCGAAGGCAGCGGGACCTTATCAAGTTTGGACGCGCAAGCAAGAAATCCGGCAGCGCGATCATTCGCGCGAGTGATGCTCCGTCATAGTTATCTCGCGTCACCAAGGCCGTACGTGCGCCGCAAAACTCATCGGAGATTACCATGACCACGATTATCGAGTGCCGTCTTGAAACCCCAACGCTGGACCTGAAGGCAATCAAGGCCAAGCAGCGAGTGGCCTGGTCGTCGGGCGACTATGCCGTCGTCGGGACAACGCTTCAAATTGTCGGCGAGCAGCTGGCGGAAGCAATGGATTTACGTGCGGGACAGAAGGTGCTCGACATCGCCGCCGGCAACGGCAATTTCACTCTCGCTGCAGCCCGCCGCTGGTGCGACGTGACGTCTACGGACTATGTCGAGAGGCTCTTGCAGCGCGGACGCCAGCGCGCCGAGGCTGAGGGCCTCTCCGTGAGCTTCCAGAAGGCCGACGCGGAGGCCGTTCCGTTCGCCGACAATTCCTTTGATGCGGTCGTATCCACTTTCGGCGGTATGTTTAGTCCCGACCAGGGTCGCACCGCCAGCGAAATGCTGCGCGTCTGCCGGTCCGGCGGTCGCATCGGCCTCGCCAACTGGACGCCCGATGGTTTCATTGGGCAGATGTTCAAGACGATCGGCAAATATCTTCCGCCGCCGGCCGGCCTTAAGTCGCCGGCGCTATGGGGGACCCGGGAGTGGATGGAAAAGGCGTTCCGCGCCGCGGCGGCCTCGCTGCTCGCGGAGCCACGCCACTTTGTGTTTCGCTATCGGTCGGCGCAGCACTTCGTCGACGTGTTCCGCGAGTATTACGGCCCAATGCTGAAGGCGTTCGAAGCGCTCAATGCGGCCGATAGGAAAGCTCTGTCGCAGGACATCGTTGAACTGATCGGCCGTTTCAACAAATCCGGTGACGGCTCGATGGTCGTGCCCGGCGAATACCTCGAAGTGATCGTCACCAAGCGGTGAGCGTCGCGGCAAGCATCGCTAGATCCATGCCGAACAACAAACCACAGGAGATGAACGAATGTCCGTTTACTTCATCGCAGATATCAAGGTGACAGACGACAAATGGCTTCCGTCCTATGCCGCCTCGGTCCACGACATCGTGCATAGGCATGGCGGCAAGTATCTGGCTCGGAGCGGCAATGTGAAGACGTTGGAAGGCAAAGCCGCGGACGCCACTCTGATCGCATTGATCGAATTTCCATCGACCGCCGCCGTGAGCGCCTTCCTCGCCGATCCAAACTATGCGCCCTATGCCGCGGCCCGCCAAGCGGGCAGCGACAGCCGGATCCAACTGATCGACGACACCGATCTAGCCGGAACAATCACATATCTGGCGAAAGCGGCCTGAAATTGACGCGGTATTCGGTCTTGATTGATCGAAAGGCGAAGCAAGTCGATCGGTCACTCTCGTCCGCACCCGCAGCAAAAGGACAACACGCAAAGGACTAGCCATGATACCCGCCCTGAAACGATACGTGATCGAGCGCGAGATACCAGGCGTCGGAAAGCTGAACCGCGAACAGCTCAAGCAAACGTCGATAACCTCCTTGGAGGCGGCGGCCAAGCTCTACGGAAAAATCCAGTGGGAGCACTCCTATATCGCGGGCAACAAGACGTTCTGTGTCTATCTTGCCGACAGTGAGGCTTCGATTCTTGAACACGCCAAGTTGGCCGGTTTTCCGGCGAACAAGATCACCGAAGCCCTTACCATCATCGATCCAATGACCGCATTTCAAGATTGAATGACCCAATGGCACAGTCATCACCGATGCCGGGAATGCTTGTTAGCCGGCGAGCCAGTTCATTCTGCTTTGCCTCGGCTACAAACTCGGCATCGAATGCCGAGATCCTTTCGTCGAATGCCTGCCAGCGCACCAATATGTCTTCGATCAAGGCCCGCATTCGTGAGCTCAACTCGTTGCAAGATTTTGTGATAAGTTCGGTGACTTGACGCCTCAATTTAGCGCGCCCTTGCGGCACGATGATACCGCGCTCAAGCAAGATTGCACGTAGCTGGTTCATCAACGATGTGCGGTCGCCTACCATCCGATCTCGGGCGCGATGAAGGGTCTGCATGTCGAGCTGCCCCTCGCTCTTAAGCGCAACGAAACGCATAGTTGGCCTGGTCGCTGCTTCGGCAATCGCTTCGGCATCCCGGTCATCATTCTTTTGTGCCTTCACGTAGGGCCGTACATACTCGGGCGACATTAGGCGCAGCGTGTGTCCCTGTGCGGCAAGAAGTCGCCCTAGATGATGGGCACCGCAGCAGGCTTCCATCGCAATGATGCAGGGCGAGAACTTCGCCGCCACGCTTATGATGGTCTTGCGTTGCATACGCCGCCGCAGAATTACCTTACCGGATTCGTCAAGTCCGACGACGCTGCAGCTATTCTTACCAAGGTCAATTCCCAGAACCGCGATATCCATGGAAACCCTCCGCATTCGAATCGCCCCTCTTTTAGAGGTAGCAGCTCAACTGGGAGGGGCGGGCCATCCATAAGGGGGGAGAAAAATCAGGCGATCGGCATCAGCCGAGGTGGCCGAACCACGAAGATCCACGCGACGGTCGACAGCAAAGGCCGGCCGTTGAGCTTCACGGTGACTGGCGGACAGGTCCATGACAGCCAAGTCGTTGAAGAGATGCTGAGCACGCCTCGATCGCCGCTCGCCGTCACCGCAGACAAGGCCTACGACAGCCAAAAGGTACGGCAGCAGATCAAGGACGAAGGTGCTCTGCCGATCATCCCGAACCGCTGTACTGCCCTCAAGAAAGCCTATTGCCCCAAGCGCTTTTACAGGCAGCGGCACAAAATCGAGAACTTCTTCTGCCGCATCAAAGATTGGCGGCGCATCGCCACCCGCTACGACAAGCTCGCCCGCAACTTCCTGGCTGCCACCACTCTCGTTGGTGTGCTTTACTGGATCAAGTTGTGAGTCCAGACCCTAGCACTACTTTGGCAGATTTTATCGAATGGGGGATTCTCAAATCACTTTTTCTGTGACTCATGGGTGGTCGGCTGTTGGAGAGGTCGACCATGGTTGGCAAGACGCTGGATTGGCAGGACGAGCTTGGACGTTGGCTTAAGCCGTTTCTGGATCGGTTGGGACACAAGGCGCGGCGCCGAATGTGTCCGCTCTACGTGTCGGGGCTGATCGGTCCTGGTGATCGCAAGAGCATTCAGCCGATGGCAAGGCGACTTGCGCTCGGTGAAAGCGATCAGCTTCATCACTTCATCGCCGCCGGAGTTTGGGATGCTGCGCCGGTGGAAGCCGAGCTGCTTGTCCAAGCGGATAAGCTTGTCGGTGGCCGCGACGCCGTTCTGGTGATTGACGATACGGCAATGGCCAAGAAAGGCGCGCATTCGGTAGGTGTGGCTGCGCAATATGCATCTACGCTAGGCAAAACCGCCAATTGTCAGACTCTAGTATCGCTGACGCTGGCGCGCGGCGAAGTACCGGTCATGTTGGCGTTGCGGCTGTTTCTTCCCGAGAGTTGGACGAGCAATCGAGCGCGGTTGCAGCGAGCAGGTGTGCCAGCAGAATATCGAATCTCTCGGACAAAACCGGAGCTGGCTCTGGCAGAGTTGGATCGTGTCATCGCGTCCGGTGCACGCTTTGGCTGCATCTTGGCGGATGCCGGTTATGGGATGAGCGCGCCGTTCCGCCAGGGGCTTACGGCCCGCAAATTGGCCTGGGCGGTCGGCATTCCGCGCCATCTCAAGGTTTACCCTGCCGATGTGCGGATGATTTGGCCGGTTGCCAAGCGCGGCCGTCCACGCAAGCGGTACATTCCCAATGTTCTGTCGAAGCCCGCCGAAGACATGCTGGCGGCTGCCAGATGGCAGCCCATCAGTTGGCGCAACGGCACAAAAGGCAAGCTTAAAGCTCGTTTTGCCGCGGTCCGCGTTCGGGTCGCCGATGGGCCCCCGCAGCGGATCAGGGATAAAGGTCAGCAGCATCTGCCCGGAGAAGAGGTCTGGCTTGTCGGCGAACACAGGATATCGGGGGAGAAGAAATACTATCTCGCCAATCTGCCGGCGAGCACCGACCTGCGCACCTTGGCGGCTACCATCAAAGCGCGGTGGGTTTGCGAGCAGGCTCACCAGCAGCTGAAAGAAGAGCTCGGACTCGATCACTTCGAAGGACGATCCTGGCAAGGTTTGCATCGTCATGCATTAATGACAATAATCGCTTACGCCTTCCTCCAGTATCGACGTCTTGCGGCGGCAAAACGGAAAAAAAAGAATCAGCGGTCCACCACCTCAGCCAACCTTGCCAGCCATTCGCAACGCCATCCTCAAACTCATCGCCCGCTCGCCACCGCAGCGCTGCCCCCACTGCCGAAAATGGATCTGTGATGGGTCGCGGTGTGAATAAATCTGCCAAAGTAGTGCTAGTCGTTCTTTATACTTCTATTGTTGACGGGCGGACCACTGCGTGCACGGAAGTCATGTGCTTCGACGATCTCGGACGACAGCTCATCGGCCGTGCCCACTATGGTGTGACGTCCTAGGTTGATCCAGGTCATGACGCGGGCAGCTCCGCCTTATTCGCTCCGCGCGGATCTGGAATGAACCGCGCGCGATCGACGATAATCGCCCGGCGATTGGCCAACCCAACGCCGGAAGGCGTGATTGAACGCGCTGACTTCGGAATAGCCGAGCGAAAAGGCGATTTCCGCCAGCGCTAGAGTTTCGTTTTCCAAGAGGTTCAGCGCCAGCGCCTTGCGCACATCTTCCTGCATCTCCGAATAGTTCAGGCCAGCCTCTTTCAAACGCCGCTGCAGCGTCCGCACCGACATGCCCACGGCTTTGGCGAGGTGCTCGATACCGCTCTCACCCTTGACCAGCATGCGAGCGATCTCGCGGCGCAATTGCTCGACCT